>CAZPJZ010000027.1:3669-13143 GCA_964586995.1 uncultured Pirellulales bacterium
TTCTATTGGCGGCGGCATCGGCCAATCCCGCACATTTATGCTGCTCTTGAAAAAGGCCCACATCGGCGAAGTCAGCGCTACCGTCTGGCCAAAAATCCTCAAAGACATGTGCAAAAAGAAAAACATCCACCTCATCGAGTAAAAATGACGCATTCTCTTGATTTCTCGTTGATAGTGCAAGACAACGAAACCGCGGCCCGATCGGCCCTCGACCACGGTGAATACGTGCAGGCATTCTTGCTCGTTCACACTCTAATAGAATCACTTCTCCGCATTTTTCTTAGAGAAACCAGCAAAGAGGTAAGATTTAAGACTCTTATCGACAAATACGTCCAATATCTCGATCAGAAACAATACCCGCATAAAACGTTTGTTAAACAGCTTCGAGAACTAAATAAGGTTAGAAATCAAATAGTCCACAATCTATGGAAAAAGGTTACTCTTTTACAAACGGGCAAGCAAAAGATGCTGCGTGGGCCTCTGTTGTAACATACGGTTTGTTTATAGAATGGCTGGAGACCTTTGAGCCGGATATAAACCAAGGAGGATTCTTCTACCAATAGTTGTAGGGTATGCTTGGCATACCATTTGTCTGTCTGAAGAAAGCGGGCCTGCTTTGCTCAGCCGGCAATGATGCTGCCGGCTCTTATCTATACCAGTCGATCCATGAGATCCTGCATTCGGTTCTCAGCAAGTCTATGGCTTTTTGCAGGAACGTAACGTGCACTTCGTCGCCGACTACATCGAAGTTGAAGTACGTGCCGGCCCCAACTTTAGATGGGCCTTGCCAGTCGGCCGAGCTATTATCTCTGGTGGAATAGTCCCACTGGGTACCTTTGAACGGCTCGCCTGTCAGCGTCACGCAGGGAGCAGCAAATGTGAAATTCTCAAGCATCGGCGGCATACCCGGCGATGTCCGGATTGCCAGAATCAGTTTTTCCGGCAGATTATCGACTCGCCCTCTTATCGTGACGGATGCAATGTCTCCCACAATATGATAGCCGGGCAAAGCCGGGTCATAGCCTTTATGCTGCTGCGACCATGCTGCTCTGCTGCCGAGCGATATATCGAAAGGCTCCTGCTCGGACCGGGCATCCGCACGCCAGTTCGCAGCGAACTTCGCAAGATCGCGGAAGTCCACTGTGGCGTCGTGGTTCAGGTCTGCCGCAAGCAGCACGTCCTGGGCCAACCACACATCCGCCAGTACAGCCAAGTCGTTTGGATCGACGGTGTCATTACGGTCAAGGTCGGCGATATTTCCTGCAGCAGACAGGGACATACTGGCTTGTGGTGTGCCGCCATAGGCACCGATATTTATGCGTTTTCCGTGCGGCCAGAGTTCCGCAGTCCAGTCTGAGTTGGGGTCGCCCGCATCAATGCAGGGACTTGTCAGGGCATCTTGAATCCAGCTTTGCGCTGCCGGGTCCCATCGGCCGGCCTGGGATTTGAGATGGTAGTCACGATTACCTGGGTCGGCAAATTGTGGGTCGGCGTCAATGTTGCCCTGGCCCCAGGTGACGGTCGAATGAGTCCCGGAGACTGATATGCTGTTGCGTCCGCCTTTAATGTCGCAGTAACTAACCGTGACGTGGGAGCCGCGGTCTGCGATTTGGGTGTTTGAACTATCCGCCAGAGTCATTGCCTGCGTACAATCCCAGATGATGCAGTTGATAACCGTTGCCGTTCCGCCGCCCGGATTCAAGCTATACGGCGGCCCCCACCTGCCCAAATCAAAAAGCCTCAGGCCCCTTGGGCAGTTGACAATCGTGTTGTTGACCAATAGTGCCGTGCACGAATTCTCGACCGCGATGCCGCCGCTATTGCAGTTATAGATTACGTTGTTCATCACGATAGGCGAGCATTTATCCCGCAGGACGATGCCGTGATCATCGCTTCCTCTGATAACGTTCTCGACGATGATCGCCGAACACCTGGTTGGATTGACTCTGTCGTCATGTTCCGGGACGTCAAACAGGTTGCGCCGGATGAGGCACGGCGGCGTACTCTCCCCCCACAGGTCGATGTCGTCGTTGTCACCGCGTTTGCCCTGAAAGTAGCAGTTCTCTACCAGCACGTAGGCGTATCTGGTGTGCACGCCTTGTCCGATGGACAGAAACTTGCAGTTTCTGACGTTAGCAGAGGCAGCCCCGGGGTGGTCCTGGTCGTCCGATATGACGGCTATGGCATCCCCCTCGGCGTTGTTGCTTTCATTGGGAAGTTTCTGAAAGATGCAGCCCTCGAAATCGACGTGCGATGCCAGGACGACGACCGCCTCATGATACGTCCTGGGTCCGGGCTCGTAGTAGTCCTGGTGCTCACCTTGGCTATCGGCATACTCAATAATACAGCGCGCAAGGCGGCTATCTGCTGCCTCAACAAACATTATCTGCTTCCATGTTGTGCCGTCACCATAGTGCGTAAAGCGAATTGGCTCACTTTCAGTGCCTTCAGCAAGAAGTTGTCCATGAACGACCAGCGCCACTGTGTCTTTGGCCAAGACCACGACCCCCGGCTGAATCGTTAGTACTGTACCGGTCGGAACGGTGACCGTTTCTTCAAGAATAATGGCTTCGGACCACGTGGTATCCCGGCTCAACTCTCCCGAAATGCGGTTCGCGGCGGGAACATAGACGACCTCCATGGAGCCGGAATCCACAACATTTGCTTGCGCATCGAGGGCCTCTACAGTTACGGTGTTCAGGCCGGGCATAAGCGAGACCTCGCCCTGCCACGTCCCGTTGCCGGGATTGAAATCAGCGCCGATTCCACCAATCATCACGGATGTGGCGTCGGGAACATCCGTCGTGCCCCTCAGCGTCACCGTCCGCGTGTCCACAATCCAGATATCGTCGTTTCGAACGGTGCCCGTGACGGTTCGCAGGGCTGGTATAAGTGAAAAATCCGTGCTATTGGCTGAGCTATTATGTCCCTCGATGGCCAGAAGATTACTTCCGTCGTTCAATAGGTCGCCCGCCGTTCCGAGAACGATCATCTCCGGCGTCCCGGCCTCGTGAGAGGATGCCGTCGTCTCGTAGGTGGCCGGACCGTCGGGCATGTGCCGCCGGGCTATTTCGCGCCCGTTGAGATAGGCAATAAACCCGTCATCGTAGTCGATCACGAGCTGGACAATCTCATCGCACGACAATGACGATACCGAGAACTCCTTTCGGATGTACACGGTGACATAGCTGCCTTCCATGTCGTCGAGAATCGTGGCATCGTCGCCGTCCCCGTAGCCGAAGCCGCTGTATCCTGTTTCCCAGCCCGAATCATCGAAGTTGGTTTCTTTCCAGGCGTCCGCAGGGTCACTGGCTGGGTCAGTGCCCCGAAAGAATTTCCAGGTATCGCCCGGCGCGATGAATTCGATTCCTGCCGAGCCCAGTTGGATTGTCATCCCGCAAACACTGCCCGCAGCCAGCACAACTCCTATCAGGCAAATTAGTATAAGCTTGACATCAGTGGGCTTCATAAAAGCTCCTCCATGGAACTCAAAACAACCTATCACAAACTTGCAGTTATATTATATCAACAAATTGCCTGGAATGGGCGCTTATTTTAAGACTTTGATACGTGCCTGGCCGGCACCGCAAAATGACGTTGCCCCATATCGTTGAGCCTTCCCTGCGCATAGTGGCGTTTTGTTGCCGGGTGAACATCGCTATTGAATGGGCTTATCTGGCCTGTCGAAGCCTGGCCGGACGAATGCCCTCGCATCCGGAAAGGCTGTTTCGGTTTTGGCTGAACCATCGGAGTCTTTCGGAAATTCATTCAGGCTCTGTGAGGTTTCTTCTAAACAACCTGCAATTGCTCTGACGAGTTTGACGTATATGAAATGCTGGTACCAGCGAATTATGTCCACTGAGTCTTCCAGACTCGCTGCTTCTTCGGCGGGGTTGGAATCGCCAAATTCAAGCTGAGCCTGCTGGCTCAGTTAATTGGCCTTTTGCTCAAATAGTTCTTCCGCTGAATCGAACCAATTCCGTACCATCTGTCCGTAGGCCTTTGCTGCCTGGCAGCATTCGTGGTCTTCCGCGGCATCGCGGGCGGCTTCATGTTCTTGGCCGGCTTGCTCAAGGTCAAGAGAGTCGAGGTCGATACCGTGCTCTCTTGCGGTTTCTTTCACCATTTCAAGCGTTACTTGAAAGGTTTCCGATAGTCTTTGCCAGAAGGCCTCGTTGTTTATGTCACGGGCCTCAAGGCCGGCGAATTCCTCTTCGCTCAGTGCGAAGTTCATACAGCGGGACGTAAATGGACAACGTTCGCACCAGCGGTCACAGTAGTTATAAATGCCCGGAATGAGTCTTGGGTCCTTGGCCAGTTTCTTGATATATTCTTTGTCCATGTGCTCCTCGATTGTAATAGCGGATCATCTGCCCCAGCCAAAAGACCTCGCTGGTTCATCGCGCTTCAACACAAGCGGAATCGTAATTTTACCTGATGCCCAAGTTCTGAGCAACTGCCGGCGCCGGGGCGGCGCCGGCTAAATATTGGCCAGGCAGATTCGGGCGTTTCGTTTCAGTCGGTCAAGGCCCAAGCGGCTAATAACCGAGTCGGTAAATTCGGCGTCGAATTCTTCCTGCATCATGTCTAAAACTCGCTGCAAGTCGAGATTGGCTCTGTCGCCATAGAATTTGAATCCCTTGTTGCGGCATGCGGGAGCCTTCTGCTGGTAGGGACAAGCCAAAACACACTCGTCGCAGCCAAACAGACGGTCGCTGATTTTCTCGGCCAATTCTGGTAGTATCGTGCCTTTGTGCTCGATTGTCAAGTAGCTGATGCACTTATTCGCGTCGAATTGCCCATCGGCTCGCAACGCGCCGGTCGGGCAGGCGTCGATGCACTTGGTGCAGGTTGAGCAATTGCCTGTGCTTGGCTGGTCAAACTGGAGTTTGACGGTCGTGATTATTTCGCCAAGCAATATCTGCGGCCCCAGAGCGGGATTTATTAGCATGTGGTTTTTTCCGATAAAGCCCAGGCCTGCTCTGGTGGCCAATGCCCTTTCAGCTACCGGGGCCGAATCAACGCATATCTTGAATCTATGACCGGGGCCGGCAAGAGAACCCACAAAGTCGGTCAGTTCACGGAGGCGAGTCTTTATGAAAGGGTGATAATCTTGATACTGGGCATAGGTTGCGACCCGACCTGTTGGCGCGGTTGTGTCCGGCCGATTTTGTTGCGGCGGCTTGAAGTTCAGGCCGACGACGATGACGGAACGGGCGCTTTCCAACAGCTTGGCGGGATGGATCCGCTTTTCGAGGTTGTGGTGCATATAGTCCATTTGGCCCGCAAAGCCGCACGCCAGCCACGTGTTGAACAATTGAACTTGCCGGCTGTCTATCGGTGAAGCGTCAGTTACGCCGACCAGGTCGAAGTCCAATTCAAACGCTTTGCGTCTTACATCCTCAGTCAAGCTCATATAAGTGATTATACTCGAAAGGGGCGTTCAAGTTTCGGCTTTTCATAATGTATCCTTCCAGATAGAATGAACTGGCTCGGTATATACGTTGCCAATACTAATGCAGAAAGGAACCAGTAATTATGGGCTCGAATTTGGGCATCTTGCCCCGACCACTTCGCGGCATCATTCCGCCGATGGTGACACCGCTTCTGGACCGTGACAGCCTTGATGTGGCCGGCCTGGAGCGGCTGATCGAGCACATTCTGGCCGGCGGTGTGCACGGACTGTTTATCCTCGGAACGACCGGCGAGGCGCCCAGTCTGAGTTACCGGTTGCGATTCGAGCTGATCGAGCGGGTCTGTGCGCAGGTCAACCAACGGGTGCCGGTGTTGGTAGGAATAACAGACACGTCGTTCGTTGAGTCGGTGAACATCGCCCGCAAAGCGAGCGACGCCGGAGCACAGGCGGTGGTGCTGGCGCCGCCATATTATTTTCCTGCGGGGCAGGCGGAACTGCTAGAGTACCTTAGGCATTTGACGGCTGAACTGCCGCTGCCGCTTTTTTTGTATAATATGCCCAGGTACACCAAAGCCATCTTCGAGCCTGAGACGGTGCGGGCTGCATCGGACATCAACGGCATCGTGGGCTTGAAAGACAGCTCGGGTGACATGGTCTATTTTCACCGTCTCCAATCGCTGCTGAAGGACCGTCCGGATTTCACGCTTCTGATGGGCCCGGAAGAGCTGCTCGCGGAGGCCATTTTTCTGGGCGCGCATGGCGGCGTGTGCGGCGGGGCCAACCTGCTTCCGCAACTTTATGTTGACCTGTACCATGCAGCGTGCTCGCGGGATGTGTCGGCAGCGGGGGCCCTGCACAGTAGAGTAATGCGGATCAGCAGCACCATTTATAGCGTGGGCCGGTACGAGTCAAGCTTCTTAAAAGGCCTGAAGTGTGCGCTGTCGTGCTTAGGCATTTGCAGTGATTTTTTGGCTGAGCCGTTTCATCGCTTTCGCGCCGCCGAGCGTGACATTATCCGCCGGCACTTAGAAGAGCTCGGCATCGGAATTTAGAATTGAGAATTAAGAATGAAGAAGATGTAATTCTCGATGCTCCATTCTAAATTCTAAATTCTCATAACTGGCAAAGGTTCGCGATTATGCAGGGAAGCCTTAGCGTTATTGATATAGGCATTCTACTTGCTTACTGCTGCGTGCTGATATGGATGGGTATCTACTACAGGCGCAAGTGTCGCACGGCAGAGCAATTCATGGTTGCCGACCGTTCGATCCCTGCGTGGGCGGCAGGCCTGGCCGTGATGAGCGCGTATACCAGCAGCATCTCCTACATCGCCACGCCGGGTAAGGCCTTTGATAGCAACTGGCATCCCATTATCTTCGCGCTGTGCATTCCGCCGGTAGCCTGGCTGGTTTGCAAATACGCCGTGCCCTATTATCGAAAAACAAAGCTGATTTCTGTTTATAGCTTTCTGGAGGACAGGCTTGGCTCGTGGGGGCGAGTATATGCGGCGCTGGCCTTTGTTGTGTATATGATCGGACGCGTTGCGGTAATTCTCTACCTGGCCAGCCTGTTGGTGAATACCTTCGTTCCGTTGAACATTGCTGTTGTAATCATCATCATCGGCTTTGTTACCATTGTTTACACACTTCTTGGCGGAATGGAGGCCGTGATCTGGACGGACGTAATGCAGTCGGTGATTATGATTGTCGGCATAGCTTTTTGCGCTGTCATTTTGTCCGCAGAGATTTTTGCCGGGCCAAATTACCTGATACGCTCGGCTTTCGAGGCAAACAAGTTTAGCTTCGGTAGCTGGCAGTTGTCCCTGTCCTCCCGAACGATATGGGTGATGGTCATCTACGGAGTCACGGAGAATCTGCGGGGTCTGCTGGCTGACCAGAACTACGTGCAGAAGTACTGCTCGGTTCCTACGGAGCGAGAGGCAAAGCGCTCGATCTGGATTGCGATGATGATTTACATCCCTCTGACGGCGGTTTTTCTTTACATCGGCACGGCCCTTTTTGCTTTCTACTCTCCGGCGGGGTACAAGCTCGGCGACCAGATAACCAAAGGCGACGAAGTCTTTCCCTACTTTATTGCTACGCAGGTGCCGGCCGGTCTGAAAGGCTTAATCATTGCGGCCATTGTCGCGGCGGCGATGAGCACGGTAGACTCGGCCTTGAACTGCTCGGCGACGGTTCTGCTGCTGGATTTTTACAAACGATATTTCAACCCAAGCATCGGCGAACGCGCCAGCGTGGTATTTTTGCGCCTGGCAACTATGGTGTGGGGTCTGCTCGGGACGGGCGCTGCGCTTTTGATGATTCGAGCGCGAAGCGCATTGGATATCTGGTGGCAGATCTCGGGCATCTTCGGCGGTGCGCTGCTGGGTCTGTTTATCCTGTCTTTGGTGCGATTTCGGCTTCATCTTTGGCAGGGCCTGGCGGCAATCGGTGTGAGCATCGCCGTCATTAGCTGGGGGACTTTTGCTCGCAGCTTACCGGCCGGGTGGCAATGGGCACAGTGTGATATCGACCCGATCATCATCGGCGCCGTAGGAACCGCTGCGCTATTGGTGGTTGCTATTTTCTTTGGCATTACAAATCGCCGCTCGTTTGTGCCAAGCACTTAAAGGGGTTCATTATGGCAGAGGTAGGATGGAGTCCAGCCCATGCGGTCTATTTGATGCGATTATGGCTACTTACGATGGTACTGGCGCCGGCCTGCGGTTACGGAAAAAGCGTTGTGCGGTGGGACTTTTCGCAGGGCACACAGGGCTGGCAGGGAAACAGAATGGTGGACGGTCTGGCCTGCTCGGCAGAGGGAATGAGTTTCGTAAGCACCGGCGTGGATCCCTGGATTGAAGGCCCGGCGGTGGACTTGCCCGGCGATGGAATAATTCGCATCACTATAGGAATGAAATCAACCGGTGACACCGGCGGCCAGTTATTCTACGGCAAAACTTTTCGTGAGGAACAATCCGCTCGATTCAGCGTGCAAAACGACGGCAGGTGGCACGATTACTTTCTGGTCATCCGAGACAAACTGGGCCCGGGCACACGTTTTCGTCTCGATCCCTGTACAGGCGTGGGCGAGGTGACCATCGCCTTCGTCAAAGTCGAGGCGATCCGCGAAATATCTGCGCCTCCCCTGCAAAAGCCGGAGAAAAAAACCTTCGGCGATCTCGCTTCAAGCGTCAGATCAGAAATGCTGGAGCTTCAGCATTACCAAGGTGGCTGGGGCAATTTTGTCGTCAAAGTCGCCGGTGTGGAAATGGCCGCAGGATATGACAAAGAACCCATCGGCATTTTACTTGATGACCGCGCCGAATGGCTCAATTTTGCTGACGCTAATACAACATTTTACAGCAGGCGCCCAGACGAATTTACCTGCAAATCGCTGCTCAGGGATAGTGGCGCAGCAACGTGGCAGATACAAAGGCATTTAAGGCCCGGGCAGTCGCCGGGGACCATTGTCGTGGAAACGGAATTCAAAGTTGATAGGGATAGAGACGTTATTTATTTGCCCTGGCTGACAATCTTCCCTGGCCTGGGGACGTTTAGCCAGCGTAAGCACCAGGGCTTATTTGCGGGTCTGGAATATCTCTGTGATGAGCCAAGCAGCAGCGAGGCCGACATTGAGACGCCGGAGCATGTTCGGCGTGTACCCGACCCGGTCAAGATTACCTTTCCACTGATGACAATCGCCCACGATGGCCGCTATATCGGGGTAATCTGGCAGCCGTCGGAGATGGTAGCGGCGACGTTCGATTCACCGGACACGATCTACAATTCGGATGCCCACGTGATGGCACTTTCGGCGCCCGCGGTCGGGCAGCTTCGTTTTGAAAACGAATTTTGTGCCCATACGCCCTTCAAACTCAAGGCAAATGAGCCGCTGAAGGTCTCCTTTTTGATAATCGGCGGACATGGAAAGTCCGTTGTCCCGGCAGTCAAGCACTATGTGGCTTTGCAGGGCTTGCCCGGCTTGCCGCAGTTCGAAGGAGGGTTCGACGCCGCGGTTGATTTACTTTCGCACGGCTGGCTGGATTCGCAGATAAA
>CAZPJZ010000028.1:0-13128 GCA_964586995.1 uncultured Pirellulales bacterium
ATCACTTTGCCCGATGGCATGTCCAGCACTTTGGATGGAAGCGGCGGCTACTGGGTTTTACTTGGTACTGTGAGCTATCCTGTTACGGCTGGTGTCCTAACACCTGGTGCTCCTGATGCGTCGTCAATCCTGGGGGATGCCGGGGATAGTGGGCTATTTGATTATGGTGTTGGTGTTTGGGGGTATTTCGGCAGCAGTCAACAAACATGGTCTGCTACGCCGGGCGTTTTTGCAGATATGTTTACTAACGCCGCAAGTTTATACTTGATTAGTGATGGTCTTACCAGCGTTACTTTTGTTGAGCATCCTTTTCTTACTCCCATTATGGTGCAGGCACATGCTGGCGGGCCATACAAAATAGGTCCTGGAGAAACGATCGTTCTGGATGGTAGTGGTTCTTCTGCTAGTCAAGCTGGTGCTGATATTGCCCTTGACCAGATGCGCTGGTTGATTGATGATAAAGATGTTGGGCACGGTCAGACGTTGCTTATATCATATAATACCCTTGTTGATGACCTGGGGCTGGGTTTCGGAGTATATCAGGTTAAGCTTTTGGCAACGGCTGATTGGGCTGGTCCTGATTCCGATTTTACCACTATTGAAATTGTTCCTGAGCCCTGCTCATTTCTGCTTCTCGCTGGCGGACTCCTGATCCTAAGAATCTCTTTTCTAAGCGTGAAAAATTACCCGCGGCCAAGGGGGTCGATGAGATAAACCGATCAACAAATTCTCTGCCAGAAAGAACCAGGCGCCTTCGAAGGAATTCCACTGTGTTAGACGAAAGAAAACTTCTATTGTTCACCCGGTATGCTTCCGTATTTCAGTTTTTTGCAGCGACGTTTTTACTTGGCTGCGGGGGGATTATAGCCAGGGTTCGTCGGCGAGCCAGTCGGTTGCAAGAAGGGCAAAGTCTTGGAAGTCTATCCGGTCGTCGGCGTGTAGATCGGCGGGCGAAAGAAGCGGCAGGTCGAAAATGCCGGTGCCGTTGGTGGCAATATACGCAATCTCCGGCTGCGAGAGGGCGTAATCGTAAATGCGAAAATCGTCGAGCAAGCCATCGTACTTGCCGTACCAGCCGGAGCCAATCTCAAATGAGCTAATCCCGCTTATCGGTGAGTATGAGCCTGTGCGGCTATCGTACAGAGCGCCATTTAGGAAAATCTGCATCGTGCCGGTAGTGGTGTCTTTAGTGAAGGCCCAGTGGTTCCATCGGGCCGTCCATTCTCTTTTGTGCTTGTGGAAGCCGCTAAGACGGCTGTCGAACGACCAGGGATAGCCGCAGTCCCAGTTATATTTGCCGGGCTGTCGCCAGCAGCCGAGGTTTATAGCGATTGTGGGATTCCGGACGCCATAAGTATAATTTGAGCAGCACAGCGTATCTGTATGGTGGGGCGAATCTTCACCGTACAGCCAGAAGGCAATCGTTATCTTTTTGTTGATTTTGCTGAACAGCTCAAAGGCGCCATCTATGGCTACGGAATCATCGAAGCCATCGAATCTGATTGCCTGGCCGAACACGCCGGGCACATACGTTGGGCTGCCATGAGGCACGCCGTGGCTGCTGCCGACGCTATCACGGGTATCACCATCGAATTTGTACCAGGCCAGCGGCGGCCTGGGAGCCGCAACCGGGTAAACGCGGCAGCCGCTCGCCAGCCAGTTCTGCGCCATTAGGTCGACGTCTTGGAAGTCAACGGCGCAGTCATAGTTGAGGTCGGCATCGGGCCTGTTTTCCGGCAGGCACCGGGATGGATGCAGCGTAATGTTGTCGAAGTATACGGTGCCGTCCCCCAGGCAGGGGGGGCCGGCCGCTCCACACCGCAAGCCCATAGAGACGGTTTCGATATGGGCGAAGTCTACTTCCGTTATCTGTTGCAAATTGACTCTCCAGAGCTGACATGCTTGCCTCCTGATATCGTTTACATCGCCATCATACGGCACGCGGATGCTGGTGCTGCCATCACTTATGGCCAGATACATCTCAGGGTCGCCGTAGTTGTCCGGCCGCCCGTAGAAAGACAGCTCGAGACTTTTGATACCTGCTGCCGCCCAATCTTGTGGGGGATTAAACGTGCGGCCGGCCTCAGCATAAACATCCGATGCATAGTGGTAGTAGAATTTCATCGCTTGCGAGCATTGGCAGACCGGGTCTATCGAGATATCCACGACCGCCTGTGGGGTCCCTCGCCAGACCTTGTACATCCAATTATCCTGCTCGTTATAGAACTCGAAATCATCCAGCACGAGGTGGTCGGTTACGGTGAAGCTCCAGACGCCGCCGACCCAGGGGCTGTTTGGCTCGACATCGTTGACCTCGTCGATTCGCCAATAGTATGTCCTGCCGAGTTGAAGCCAGCCGGGGTCGAACGTACCAGCGGCCTGCGGCTGCGGCGGATTATTCACCGGCGCCGCGCCGCTGCTGACGTCATCCAGTGTGGTGCCGAAGTACACTACGTGCTTTGCCGCGTAACGTCCGGGCGACCAGCTCAGGACCATGTCTGGCGGGACGTTCTTGGCCCCGCTGGGAGGCACGGGCGCGTGCGCCGTCTCGTCCCCGTCAGCGTCGATTCTGGCAGTTACGTGGGCGATGTCAAAGCCGGGTGAGCCGCCTTGCTTATCTACGGCGACAATGCGAATGGCGCAAGGCTCGAACGGCAGCGAGATACCGGCAATATCCAGAGCGATTCGGGTCGATAGGTCCAAGCCCGTGTTCAGCGACCGTACCATGGTGAGCAGGTACTCCTGACCCGCACCGTCGGTCAGGAAAACGAGCGCTTGCTCGCCGCACTGGCCTTGCTCGATCAGCACGATGTCCTCTCCCGGTCCGTCGATAAGGCTGGCACGAAATTGCAATTCGACCCAGTGATCGGTCGGGAAGGTCACTCCGGATACTGCCGAGGGCGGCGGACCAACCAGCCACAGTTCGGGAGCTACGGCCACGCGCGGCTTCCATCTTCCCTGCGCATCCATGCCGTGCCAGCAGTCATCGTCCGGATTGTAGGCATCGACGAGATGGCACGGGTAGTCGAATGTCCCCTGCTCGGCTAACGCACCGCCAACCAAGAAGACCAAGGTGACGATGGCGAAGAATAATATGTGAGCTTTTGCCATTCCGACCCTCCAGCCCCACGCAGAGCTGACTGAGGAAAAATAACGGCCGACGTATATGGGCTGCTATCAAGGATTATACTATTTTGGTGTCCCTTTTACAAGACAGAATCCGTCTGGCTGGGGCCCTAGCCGCCGGAGAAGGAAACTCGGTAGAAAAATCTTGATGTACGATTGATTGCTGGTAAACTTTCGGCGGCTGTCCGAAAGTGAACGATTCCTGGGGCGGGTCATGAAACTGCCGAGGCAAGATAGCGGCCCTTGAAAGGTCCGTAGAAATCATAGGCAATAGGAGTGAAGCAGAGAGTATTGGAAAGGATGACGATGACTGAGTATTCAGCAAGTCCGGCTGGCGAGCAGTTTGCTATTCCCGGACCGGATGAGTACCCGGCTGAGTTCGAGCGGATTGCGGCGCTGGTCGAGAACGCGCGCCACGAGGGCAAAGAAATCGTGGTGGTAATGGGTGTCGGCTTTGTCGGTGTGGTCATGGCGGCAATTATCGCAGACACCGTTGATAAGCAGACCGGCAAGCCGGGCAAATTTGTCATCGGCTGCCAGCGGCCAAGCACCCGGAGCTACTGGAAGATTCCGCTTCTCAGCCAGGGGCGGTCACCGGTCAAAGCTGAAGACCCCGAAGTCGAGCCGATGATCCGCCGCTGCGTGCTCGAGAAAAAGACGCTCGTCGCAACTTATAATAGCGACTGCCTGAAGCTGGCTGATTGCGTCGTTGTCGACGTGCAGTGCGATTACACGAAAAACGATCTGGGCAACATGCGTACCGGCAGGGTGGAGATGGGCGCTCTGGAGGCCACGCTGAAGACTATCGGTGAGAGAATACCGCCCAAGTGCTTGACGCTGATAGAGACGACCGTGGCGCCGGGCACTACGGAGTTTGTGGCCTGGCCGATCTTGAAAAGGGCTTTTGCCGCACGCGGCATAGATTCAGAGCCGCTGCTGGCGCACAGCTTCGAGCGGGTGATGCCGGGCAGAAACTATGTTTCATCGATACGCGATTTCTGGCGGGTCTGTTCCGGCTGTAACGCCGAAGCCAGACAGCGGGTGGAGAAATTCCTGCGAGAGGTGCTGAACACGGAGCAATACCCGCTGACCGTTATGGACCGCCCGATTGAATCTGAGACCACCAAGATCGTGGAGAATTCCTTCCGGGCGACTCTGCTGGCTTTTCTCGATGAGTGGAGTCTGTTTGCCGAGCGAAATGGCGTCGATTTGATTAAGGTCATCCAGGCCATCAAAGTCCGGCCGACCCACAGTAACATCATATTTCCGGGCCCGGGAATTGGCGGCTATTGTCTGCCGAAGGATGGCGGCCTGGGCTACTGGGCCTACAAGCACATACTGGGCTTTGACGATGAGATATTCAGGCTTACCACAAGAGCGATCGACATCAACGATACGCGCGGCCTTCACGTGGCCGAGCTGACCAGAGATGCGCTGCGAAATATGGGCTGGCTGCTTGGCGGGGCGACCGTGCTGTTGTGCGGTGCCAGCTACCGCCAGGACGTGGGTGACACGCGCTACAGCGGCTCGGAAGTCGTGGTGCGCAAGCTCACTGAGATGGGGGCCAAGATTCGGGCGCACGACCCGTACGTCGAGCACTGGTACGAGCTGGAGACACAGGATACCTATCCGGCACCGGGACACTCTTTGGCCAGGTTCTTCCGCAATCAGGATGATTTGGTCAATGTTCGCGTGGAGCACGACCTTGCCGCGGCGCTCAAAGGTGCTCAAGCGGTCATATTTGCCGTGCCGCACAAGCCTTACCTGCAGGTCGAACCTGAGCAGATAGTTGAATGGGCAGGTGCGCCGCTGGCAGTGATTGATTGCTTTGGCATACTGAACGATGACAAAATCCGCCGGTATTTCCAGCTCGGCTGCGAAGTAAAAGGCCTGGGCAGGGGACACATCCAGCGAATAAAGAAACAAGTCAAGAATGCGCCCAAGCCGTCGGACAGTTGACGGGGTATAGGGTGGACCTCAAGAGCAAGCGAATAGCGATTCTGGCGCCCGTTGCATGGCGGACTCCGCCGCGGGCCTACGGTGCGTGGGAGACAGTGGCCAGCAATATAACAGAGGGGCTGGTAGCTCGCGGCTGGAAAAATGTCACCCTGTTTGCCACCAAAGATTCGATAACGAAAGTCAGGCTTGTCGCTTTTGTCGATAGGGGTTACGAGGAAGACAAGACGCAAATCCCGGCGGTTTCGACGTGTCTGCATATTTCTAAGGCGCTGGAGCGGGCCGACGAGTTTGATTTGATTCACAACAATTTCGATTATCTGCCGCTGACCTATCGGCGGTTAATTAGAACGCCGATGCTGACCACCATCCACGGATTCTCCGAGCCTGATATTCTGCGGATCTACCGCGAGCACAAAGACGCTTACTATGTCTCCATAAGCGACGCCGACAGAGACCCGCAACTGCCGTATCTGGCCACCGTTTACAACGGCATAGACCTTTCCAACCTCACGTTCAGAGAAACGCCCGGCAAAAAGCTAATCCACTATGGAAGAATCCATAACGACAAGGGGACACATTTAGCTATCGAGGTCGCAAAGAAATGCGGCATGGATTTGATCATTGCCGGCATAATTCAGGACCAGGATTACTTCGACACACTTGTCAGGCCGCACCTTAATCAATCGACAATTCAATACATAGGCCCTGTCGATCCCAGCCAGCGGGACGCGTTTCTTAAAGAAGCGTACGCGGTAATTCATCTTAACACCATTCCGGAACGGTTCGGCCTGGTGATGGCCGAATCCATGGCAGCGGGCGTGCCGGTAATCGCGATGGACTCAGGCTCGTGCCGAGAGGTCATCGCGGACAACTTGACCGGCTATCTGGTCAACAGTGTTGACGAAGCAGTTGAAGCGGTGGGCAAAATCGACCGCATCGACAGAAAAAAATGCCGACAGCGCGTCGAGGAGAACTTCACCATCGACCGCATGGTGGAGGGCTACGAAAAAGTCTACGAGAAAATCTTCCGCCGAGAAGCTCTCAAAGGAGGACCGCGACCGTAAGGCAGCAGCACGTCCGGTAGGATGGGCTTCAGCCCATGCGGTCCTGTCCCAAAGTACAACAGACACAATCTTGTTCCCGCCGAAGCGCGAATCGTCGGCCTGCGGGATACCCTTCACACTGCACCCGATAGTGGGCAGTTCCCACTCCCTTCGGCATGCCTCAGTTGCATTACTCATGACTGGGAAGAAATAGGTACCCAGTACTGGCAACTGCCGCGAGCCTCTCACACGTTGAAAAGAAGGTGTTCGCCAGATTAAGTCAGTGCTGGATTTAGCCGAGTATAGATAGGTGATTTCCTTATCAATACTATGCAGGGGAAAAGGCAAGAATTATGTCAAGAAGTGTGCTGAGAAAATCAATTGCATGGCTGGGCGGCTGTCTTTTGCTGGCAATGTGTCTACAGGTGGCGCGGAGCCGCATTTCAGTGGGCCAAGACAGTAAGATACATAAAGAGAGCGAAGGCGTGTATCTCCAACCTGGAAAGTTATATGTCGTTCATACTGCCGAGGCAGTGAAAATGCCTGAGGGTACGTGGGCAGAATGCTATGCGACGTTCGGCACCGGCTTTCATCACGGCGGCAAACATAAGAACAAGGACAAGCCCTGTAAGGGTGATATCGACATGCGACTTCAAGATAACGGCGATATAGAATACAAGTGTGTAGTTTGCGGAAAAGCTTGGATCAAGCATGCTGACGCAGAGCTGATTACAGACCCTAATGAGAATTGAGGTAGTTCTATGCCAGCGGAGGTGATATCACATCTTATTCATAATCTGAAGTATACCTGGTTTTTTGCTCTCTTCTTTGTCCTTTGGCCATTCGTGGTGGCATTTGGTGGCGTGTTGCTCGCTGCGCCACAGGATGGTGCGAAAGTCGGCTTAGGCGAAGCTCTCTACCGGTCGTGCGCCACCTATTCGGGTCTTGACAGGCCAGCATTGAATCCAGCAACCGGCCAACAACGCTGGATCGGGCTATGCCATCGGGTACTTGGTGCTCTTGCTTGGGCCTACGCCGCTGCGATCTTCATTGCCTCCATCGGATAACAATCGAGGTCAACTCAGGACAGCGTTGGCTCACGGAGAAACATACCTGTTCATAGTACTGCGCATGTGCCGAACAAAAAAGGGTGCCCTGCCCCTTGCTAAAGTACCGGATGATCCAAAATCTGACCTAACGAAAACGCGCTCGAACGATGTGCATGGACCCATCGGGCTGGAATGTTCATTGCCTGTGACGGATTAGCTGGAGGTCCGGCCTTAAATAAACGTGGCTATTTGCTCCAGCGGTTTTCGCGCCAGGTCGGGTACGACTGCGTCGTCGGAGGGGTAGCCGACAACGAGGATGAGAAACGGCCGCTCATTGGCGGGTCGGGCAAGAACGTCGTTGAGAAAGTCCATGCGGCTCGGTGTATAGGTTAGTGAAACCAGGCCAGCCTGGTGGATGGCCGTTACGAGTATGCCGGTTGCTATGCCGACCGATTCAGACACATAATAGTGTCTGATCTTGTGCCCACCCGGCGACAGGCTGTAACGCTGCACAAAAATGACAATTAGGTATGGTGCGGTCGTCAAGAAAGGTTTGTGTGTATCGGTACCAAGCGGCCTTATGGTCTGCACCCACTCTTGCGAAGCAGCTCTATTGTAAAACCGGCGTTCTTGCTCTTCAGCGGCCTCCTTAATCTGCTGCTTGATATCAGGGTCCGACACAACCACAAAGTGCCAGGGCTGCATATTGGCGCCGCTGGGCGCGGTCCCGGCGGCGCGCAGGCAATTCTCGATGATTTCGCGGGGCACCGGCCGGTCTGAGAAACTCCGCACGGAACGTCGCCGCTGCATGTCGGCATAAAAGGCGCCAGAACGTTGTATCATCTCATCGTGAGAGCATTCCCGATAGTTCGGCAAGGGAACAAATGTGCGTTCGGCCATACACACTTCTCCTATTCTGTGCAGCGTTCGTCAAGGCTGACGTGGTTCTCTGGCATTAAGGCATACGAGTATAAAGGCTATTTGAAGCGCGGTCTACACAACATCTTGACCGATTCTCGATTTCTGCGTACGCTCATCGAAATTTTGAAAGGATGCATCATGTCTGTTCAGCGTAAACAGCTAATCAAACGATACGAGCACAACCCCATCCTTGCAAAGGATGACATTCCTTATCCTGTGGAGACCGTCCACAATGCCGGCGTCACAAAGTTTGATGGCCGGTACATAATGCTGTTTCGCTCGCACTTAGCGACCGGCAGATCAATAATCGGTCTGGCGGAAAGCAACGACGGCTTCAAATTCAAGGCTCGGCCGGAACCTTTTCTGGTGCCGAGCAAAGAGCCTGCCTTTTGCCAGTACGAAGAGTATGGAGTCGAGGACCCGCGCATCACGCCTCTGGAAGGTGCATACTACATAACGTACAGCGCCTATTCCAGACACGGCGTCCGCACTGGCCTGGCCAGGACAGCAGATTTCAGCTCGGTGGAAAGGATTGCCTTTATTACCGAGGCCGATTACCGCAATACCGTGCTTTTCCCAGAAAAGATCAAGGGCCGATACGCTCGGCTGGACCGGCCTCATTCGCAGATTTGTCCCTGGTCGATCTGGATAAGCTATTCGCCCGACCTGCGTCACTGGGGCAATTCAAAGATCGTAATCAAGCCTGTAACTTATCACTGGGACGAGGCCAAAATCGGTCCCGGTGCTCCGCCGATACGCACGGACAAAGGCTGGCTGAACATTTATCACGGCGTCTTTGCCACCATGGATGGACACGTGTATCGGCTCGGCGCAGCGCTTCATAAGCTCGACGACCCGGCCGAAGTTCTTGGCGTCGCCGACCGCTGGATTTTGCAGCCGGAAGATCCGTGGGAAGTCGTCGGTTACGTTCACAACGTGGTCTTTACCTGCGGTGCCGTGCCGGAAGAAGATGGAACATTGAAACTCTATTGGGGCGGAGCCGACAAGGTCATGTGTGCCGGCACAGCGGTCATCGATGGGCTTGTCGAGCTTTGCCTGACAAAATCACGTCTGCCGCTATAAGTTCAGGATTCACCGCCTCGGCGACGGTTAGATGGGTAGTCCAGAAAATTTTTGCTGCTCGCGGTTTTTTTTGTTGACTCTTATACATCGAGGTGCTATGTATAAAGATTATCGGTGCTCTGTTTTAGTTCCTTAGCAATGAAATTGTACGCAAGATGGTCAAAAAATTGAAGTTGGACATATATTATTTGAGCAAACCCGGCCGCGGGTTTGCTCAAATAATGGGGACCGATGCCTTGGGACTGGTTCCTGACGGGTTGAAAAGCAAAACGGCTACCGCCTTTTTGCTTTTCAAAGTATGCCCAACTTCGATTTTTTGAGAACTCATCATACACCTGTTTGGTTCCGGCTCGTCCGGGTTTGGAGAGATGAAATTGGCTGTTTCAAAAGATTTGGTTGCGGCCTCGGCTACTCCTTTGATTCTTTCTATTCTTTCTGAAGGCGAGAACTACGGTTACGCCATAATAAGGCGGGTTCGTGAACTATCAAATGGTAAGATGCGATGGACCGACGGGATGCTATATCCGGTACTGCATCGCTTAGAGCAGCAGGGATTGGTGAAATCATTCGAGCGCATTTCTGAAACGGGCCGGAAACGAAGGTACTATCGGCTCAAGAAAAAAGGCACGGAGACGTTAGCAAAGCAGCGAAGCGAATGGATGCTTGTCTATTCCACGCTCAGACAATTATGGGAGAAGGAACCATGTTTGACCTGAATGACCATATCCGCAAATGGCGCAGCAACCTGGCTCGATCACAAACGCTCGAAACGTCGGATATCGATGAGCTCGAAAGCCACCTGCGTGAGGAAATCGAGCAGTTGGTTGCTTCGAAGCTATCGCACGAGGAGGCTTTTCTGGTGGCCCGACACCGACTTGGGGACGCGGCCAGCCTTGCCGAGGAATTTGCCAAGATAAACGGCTCTGTGCTGTGGCGAAAGAGGCTTTTCTGGGCAGCAGTAGGGCTCCTTGGTTATATCGTGGCTACCCACATCGCAAAGTGTGCCTCCGCCGGCTTTGTAGTGCTCGCTTGGTGCGCCGGCGTCAAAGGTTACGCACTCGGCATGGTTGACACAGTGTCGCAAGTAGCGTTCTTTTTGGCAGTCGTATTCGTATTATATGAGATTGGCAGAAGAAAGGACCGGCAAGGCGAACTGTTCTGCAAAGTCGCGGATAGCGCATGGGGCAAATTTTTGCTTTTCACAGGTGTGTTGCTGATTATAGGTGTGATGCTTGCTGCCCGGATTCTTGTTCCAGCAACAGTTGCCCGCCTGAGCGTCGAGCAATGGGGTGAGATGGCCCTGTTTAGAGCGTACGCAGAACTCGGCTGGATGATAATTGTACCGCTCATTCTGTTGGTGGCGGTAATCCATTTGCGTCCTTCAAAACTACGCAGAGCCGCAGCGTAATCTCGCACGGTCGGTGGTTGCCGGGCGGGCTATCTGCGCCTGTTGGTCATAAGCAGTGTGACCTTTTCGTATGTGTCCGGCGGCAGGGCTTCGGCTAATATTCGGCGAATTTCGCGCAAGGAAGTTCGCTGGGTGGTGTGGGTGATGATGATATGCTCGTTTTGCAGCTTCTCCAGCAACTGAGCAAACTCGTTGATGTGCATGTGTTTTCCCGCCTCGGCCCTTCCGGTGTGGTCGAGTTCGTAGAACGTGCATTCGGCGATCAGGATTTTGCTCTCCACGATGTATTTCAATTGTGAAAAATCAACGTACTGTGTGTCGCCGATGTAAGTGACAATGGGGACCTCCAGCGGGTAATCAATCTGGACCCCCTGTTTTTTTAGCTCGACGATCTGTTGCCCGGTGAGCTTTCCGTACTCGGGCTTAATCTTCTTGCGTTTTTCGATGATACTGTATCCTACTGAGGATGGGCCATGCTTGGTGGGAAAGACTCTGGCCCACAGACTCGGTTTTATCTGGTATTCATCGCCGGGCTGCACGCCGACTAAGTTGCTGGGCACTTTGTTGCCGTCGAGTCTGCTCCAGGCATCAATTATTTCTTTCATTGGCCCCAGCAGGTCCCACGGCGCCAATATCGTTCCCGGGGGTAAGCTGCAAAAATTCCGCTGCGACAGGTAATAGGCGAATCCGGCAGCATGGTCCATGTGCCCGTGTGAGAGCAAAACGTGGTTTATGGAGATAATCTGATCGGGGGCTTTGCCAATGTCGAAGCAGACGTCCAACTGCGGCACGGCGACCACCGTTTCTTCGCCTGCAACCGAGTAACCCATGATTTCCAGATCGTCTATCTTGATGTGGGCTAAGTTGTGGCTTGCCATCGGCCTATCCAGATTCAGAACGCTTGCTCGCCATAATGGTAGAGACTGGGGCTGCTTGTGTCAATTTGTTTTTGACCCATTCGGTGCGGTTTGGTACACTTAAATGATCTTTTATGGCTTGGAGGAAAATGACGATGAAGATTTCCAAAATGTTTCTTGGCGCGTTTTTGATTATCGGCTCACTTTGTTCAGCCTGGGCGGCAGATGTTAGAGCCGCAAGTGCTGCCGCACAACTGGATAGAGACAAACTGCCCGGCAGACCGGTCAAGGTGGCGGCGATTTGCATCGGCTTCGGGGGTGAACATGAGGCCAAGTTGAAACAGGCCATTGAGCATCTGCATATAGCCGGACAGAACGGCGTGGATATCGCCTGTCTGCCGGAGGAATTCGCCGGTACAAAAGCTGAACCCATCCCAGGCCCGACAACGCAAGCCGTGGCGGAGCTTGCCAAGAAGTACAATATGTACGTTATCTGCCCGATACGCGAACAGGCGGGCGACAGACAGTACAACACAGCGGTCTTGATCGACCGCAAAGGCCAAATCGGCGGCTGCTATCGCAAGGTCTTTGTGTTCTGGGGCGAAGGGCTGCATTGCAGCACCGAGGGTGTCAAGGCTTTCGAGACCGATTTCGGCAGGATAAGTATCTTGACCTGTTTTGACCTGAATTTTCCCGAGCTATGGCAGCAGTGCGATAATCTGGATGTGGACATTGTTTTTTGGCCGAGCGCTTATGGCGGCGGCTCACCCCTGAACGCCTACGCGATACTTTATCATTACTACATTGTGCCGGTCGGAGCCGGCAACATCGTCGACATCACCGGCAAGACCGTCGAGAACATCGAAAAACCCTGCCCAAAACAGTTCATAGCAACGCTCGACCTGGACCGCGCTTTTGCTCACCACGACTTCAATCGAGAAAAAGTCGAAAAAATGCTCAAAGAACACAAGGATGAGATAACCGTTGAGAGGAATCTCAGCGACGAAGACCTGGCGCCGTGGTGGCTGTTTACGGCGGTCAAGCCCGGCGTCCGCGTGCGAGAGCTGCTAAAGAAATACGAGATCGAGACACTTCGCGAGTATCAGCACCGCAGCCGACAGCAGATAAACCAAGCCCGCAAGCAGGCTAAAAGAATATAACTCGATTGAGGACTTTCCCGATGCCTGATAGGCGAACTCATAGAGGGCCGCATCCGCAGGACGCAAAATTATTTTCGCCGGATAAAACCGAGCATCTGCGGCTGGCGCTGGCTGATTTCTCGCTCTTGTTAACCAAAGGCTACGCCCAAAAGAGTGCCTTGAAATTGGTCGGCGACAGGTTCTCGCTCACTGATAGACAAAGATTGGCCGTGCTGCGAAGCGCTTGCTCCGACCAACAACTTGCGTCTCGTAATGAACGCCGCATCCCGATTGACAGTCTCAGGGGGCAGCCTACCGCTATTGACGGTTACAACGTATTGATAGCGGTCGAAGCAGCCATGAGCGGAGGCGTGATTTTCAAAGGCCGAGACGGCTGCTACAGAGACCTTGCAAGCATCCACGGAACATACCGCAAAGTAACTGAGACGATACCCGCTGTAAAACTGATAGGCGATTTTCTAAAAGAAATCGGTGTGGCAAGTGCTCTGTGGTTGCTCGACAGCCCTGTCTCAAATAGCGGGC
>CAZPJZ010000029.1:0-12974 GCA_964586995.1 uncultured Pirellulales bacterium
ATCCTGGGCACTTCATTTTCTTTCGACATTCGGATTAACCGCGGCGGCGGAGCGTTTGTCTGCGGTGAGTCCACGGCGCTTATGGCCTCACTGGAAGGTCGCTCAGGCGAGCCACGGGCAAAATATGTCCACACGGTTGAAAACGGCCTGTGGGGAAAGCCCACCAACCTTAACAACGTCGAGACCTGGGCAACCGTCCCACACATCATCAACCGGGGTGGAAAATGGTTCGCCGGCATCGGCACGGAAAAATCCAAAGGAACCAAAATATTCAGCCTGGTCGGCAAGGCGGTGAACTCCGGGCTGGTGGAAGTCCCAATGGGCATTACACTACGGCGAATAATCTACGAAATCGGCGGCGGAATCCGCGACGGCAAAAAGTTCAAAGCCGTGCAGACCGGAGGCCCATCCGGCGGATGTATACCTGCCGAGCACCTTGATGCCCGCGTCGACTATGAAGAACTGACAGAACTCGGCTCCATGATGGGATCGGGCGGCATGATTGTCATGGACGAGGACACCTGTATGGTGAACGTCGCCAGGTATTTCACCGATTTTCTTCTGAATGAATCCTGCGGCAAGTGTACTCCTTGCCGAGAGGGACTAGCCCAGATGCGGCACATCTTGAACCGTATCACCAACGGAGAGGGCCAGGCCGGCGACATAGAGCAGTTGCAGAACCTTGCTGAGATTCTTTCCGGAGCAGCCCTATGTGCGCTGGGTACAACGGCGGCAAATCCCGTGCTTTCCACCATACGGTATTTCCGTGACGAATATGATGCGCACATTCTGGACAAGCACTGCCCGGCTAAGGAATGTCGTGGATTATTCCGTTATCAAATCGACCCGGAGGCCTGCAAAGGCTGCGGTATATGTCTGAAAAACTGCCCGGTAGATGCGATTACGGGCGAAAGAAAAGTGGCGCATGTAATTGACCAGGAGAAGTGCACCCGCTGTGGAACGTGCTGGGAAAAGTGTCCCTTCACCGCAGTGCTAAAGGTATAAGGAAAGGCTAAGTAGTGCCCACGGTAACCATAGACGGACATGGCGTTGAGGTAGAGAGAGGCGCGACCATTCTGGATGCAGCGAAAAAGGCCGGCATCTGGATTCCGACGCTGTGCTATCATCCGGCCGTCTCCGCGGAGGCCTCGTGTCGGCTGTGCATGGTGGAACTGGACCGCGGTGATTGGAGGCAACTGGTGACCGCCTGCAATTATCCGGTTCGGCGAGATATCGTCGTGTACGCCTCCAGCGAGCGGGCTCAGCAGGCTCGCCGGGGCGTGATGGAGCTGCTATTGGCACGCGCACCCGACAGCCACGAATTGAAAGAATTAGCTGAGCGGGTGGGCGTCAAAGGAACTCGCTGGCCAAAAGTCACCGAGAGTCAGCGGAATTGCATCTTATGCGGCCTGTGCGTCCGCGTATGTGAGCAGATAATCGGCAAGTCTGCTATTGGATACGCCGGGCGCGGCGTGGACCGCGCCGTGGCCGCACCTTTTCGCCAGCCGTCCGAGGACTGTATCGGCTGCGGGGCGTGCGCGGCAATTTGTCCGGTGGGAACCATCAAAGTCCGCGTTCACGAGGAGGCCAACGAGGTGGAAATATCGCCCTTCAAGTCGCGGGTCAAGATGCTGGTCTGCAAGCAGTGCGGAAAGCCCATTCTCAGCGCGCAGGTATGTGAGGAGGCGCTGAGCAAAGGCGAAATCAACTGGAAGAAGTTCCGCGAGCAATTGCGGCTTTGCCCAACATGCAGGAGATTGCAAACCGCGTGCAGCGTTCAGCGTATAGCGTACAGTGGATAGGAAACTCCACGCTCCACGCTATACGCTGGTTCTGATGAATGGAGATTTTTATGGATGCAAAGAAGCGTAGCAGTGATAAAGCAGCGCAGAAAATGATAGACCAGATGGCCAAGTCCGGCCAGCAGAACGCCTGGGACAGGCTTGAGGCTCAGTCGCCTCAGTGTGGCTTCGGCAAACTCGGGCTTTGCTGTCGTATTTGTACGATGGGGCCGTGCCGGATTGATCCGTTTGGCGAGGGGCCACAGTTTGGGGTTTGCGGAGCCGACGCCGATACTATCGTGGCGCGCAACTTTTTGCGTGCGGTTGCAGCCGGCTGCAGCGCCCATAGCGACCATGGTCGAGGCGTTGCCGAAGTATTTTTGGCAGCGGCTAAAGGTGATGCCCCGGGTTATCAGCTTAAGGACACATTGAAGCTGTATAAGCTGGCTCAAGAAATGGGCGTCCAGACGAAGGACCGTTCGGCCAACGAGATCGCCGTGGACGTCGGGGAAATTGCCCTGGCTGAGTTTGGCAAGGCAGAAGGTACTCAGATAATGGCCCGGCGTGCGCCAAAGCCACGCCAGGAAATCTGGGAGAAGCTGGGTATTACACCTCGCGCGATAGACCGTGAAATTGTGGAGTCGCTGCACCGCACCCACATGGGAGTAGACCAGGATTATCGGAATATCTTGCTGCATGCCAGCAGAACCGCGCTCGGAGATGGTTGGGGCGGGTCGATGCTCGCTACTGAACTTCAGGACGTCCTTTTCGGCACGCCTTATCCAGGCCGAGGTGAGGTAAACCTCGGAGTTCTCAAAAAGAATGAAGTCAATCTAATCGTTCATGGGCACGAGCCGATTCTTTCGGAGATGGTAGTGGCTGCCGCACAGGATGAAGACCTGTTAGCTCAGGCTAAAGATGTCGGGGCCAAGGGAATCAACGTGGCGGGAATTTGCTGCACCGCCAACGAGCTGCTAATGCGGCACGGTGTTCCCATCGCGGGCAATTTCCTCTCTCAGGAACTCGCTATCGCTACCGGAGCGGTCGAGCTTATGGCGGTCGATGTGCAGTGCGTAATGCAGGGCTTAGGGGAAGTTGCCAGATGTTTCCATACTAAGCTAATAACCACCTCCGACAAGGCAAGAATGCCCGGCGTCCAGCATATCCCAATGGAGGAGAAATCTGCCCTTAACAGCGCCAAAGAAATAGTCAGGATGGCAATCGAGAATTACAAAAATCGCGGCGAGGTTACGATTCCTAACCAGAAGTCCAAAGCGGTGGTGGGCTTTAGCCACGAATCCATCAACTACATATTAGGCGGCAGATTTCGGGCCAGTTACCGACCGCTGAATGACAATATTATAAATGGCCGAATCCGTGGCGTTGCGGGTATAGTCGGCTGCACCAATCCCAAAGTCCAGCAGGACTACACGCATACCACGCTGGCAAAGGAGCTGATTAAGCGTGACATCCTGGTGCTGACGACCGGCTGTGCCACGATTGCCTGCAGCAAGATAGGTCTGGCAAATCCCAAAGAGGCGTTGCAGTTTGCCGGGCCGGGTCTGCGAGAGGTCTGTGAAGCGGTGGGCATTTCGCCGGTGCTGGTGTGCGGCAGTTGCGTGGACAACAGCCGCCTGTTAGTGGCGTGCACCGAAATCGTGCGAGAGGGCGGCCTGGGTGAAGACATATCCGAGGTGCCGGTTGCCGGCGCGTGCCTGGAGTCGATTACCGAAAAGGCAATTTCTATTGGGCAGTACTTTGTGGCAAGCGGCGTGTTGGTAGTTTTCGCTAAAGAATTGTTGCCGATTGCCGGCAGTAAAAACGTCAGCGACTATTTGTTCGGCGGCATTGAGAAAGACCTGGGCGGCCGGTGGGCCGTTGAATCTAATCCTGTTAAGGCCGCCGAATTGATTCACGCGCACATCGAAAGCAAACGTGATGCCCTGGGAATAAATGTGGCCAAAGAGCGAAAACTCTACGATATGGCGGACCGAAGAGCATTGGCGGTAGAATGAAAATTGGATGCTCGATACCCGATGCTGGATGCTCGTCAAGTATCGAGAATCGAGAAACGAGAATCGAGGATCAAAAAATGTCGAGAATAATCGCATCAGCGGCTATACGTGGTGCTCATAAAATAGTCAAACAGGCAGAAGATATTCTCTCGCGTGCCATCAAAGAAAAGGGCAAAGACTGTCCAGTAGCGTTTCCCAATACCGGCTACTATATGCCAATTATCCACTCCATGACCGGTATAGCTGTCGAAAAGCTGGGCGACTTTGAGCAGGTGATGCGGGAGATCAAGAATTTATTGCCGCCGCCGGTTGACGATAATTTGTGGATACCGTATTTAGGGCCGACCCTTGACGCGGGCATGGCTACACTTTTTGCAGAAGAAATTATCGAGGGCTGTAAATATGTAATCGGGCCTAATCCTGTGAACGATATCTGGCTCGGCGCGGCTGATGATGTAATCCTGCGCGAACGTGGCATTCAGTTTGTGGATGGGACGGCTCCAGGATTTGCGGCGATAGTCGGCGCCGCACCCGATGTCGAAACAGCAGTTGACATTGCTCGTAAATTGCAGCAGCGCTGCCTGTACGTGTTTATGCACGCGCACCATAACGGCACTACTTTTGCCGAACAACTTGTCCAGGGCGGCGTGCAACTTGGATGGGAGACACGCCTTGTGCCTTTCGGCAGAGATATAACCTCGGCGGTATATGCGCTCGGCTTTGCCAGCCGGGCGGCGCTTAGCTTCGGAGGCGTAAGTGCCGGCGATTTCCACCGCAATCTTATCTACAACAAAAATAGAATCTTTGCCTTTGTCCTGGCGCTGGGCACGGTTACCGATGAATGGTACGCTAACGCTGCCGGAGCGATCAACTACGGCTTTCCAACCATCGCTGACTCCGACATTCCGCAGATTCTGCCCACTGGCGTGTGCACATACGAGCACGTGGTGTCCAACATCCCACACGCTCAGATCGTGGAAAAAGCCATCGAAGTCCGCGGCTTAAAGATAAAGGTCTCGCAGATTCCCATTCCGGTAGCCTACAGCCCCGCATTTGAGGGCGAGCGGATCCGCAAAGAAGATATGCACTGCGAGTTCGGCGGCCAGAGAACGCCCTCTTTTGAATGGCTGCGAATGCTGGATATCGCCGAGGTCGAGGACGGCAAAATAGAAATGAAAGGCGCAGATGTTGACTCGGTAGTCGAGGGAGGAAAGCTGCCGCTGGGCATCGTCGTTGAGGTGGCGGGAAGAAAAATGCAGCCAGATTTTGAGCCTGTGCTGGAGCGGCAAATTCATACGTTCATGAACGAGGCCCAGGGACTGTGGCACATGGGTCAGCGGGACATAAACTGGATCAGAATCTCCAAAGACGCCTTCAAGGCGGGATTTCGGCTCGAGCATATCGGCAAAATCCTGCACGCTAAATATCACGATGAGTATTCCAGCATTATAGACAAGGTGCAGGTTAAAATTTTCACCGACCAGAAGAGGGTCGTGGAGCTATGTGAGATGGCCCGCAAGGTATTCGCCGAGCGTGACGAACGCCTTGCCGGCATGACCGATGAGGACGTTGAGACGTTTTATTCCTGCACTCTGTGTCAGAGTTTTGCTCCGAACCACGTCTGTGTGGTTTCGCCGGAACGCCCAGGCCTGTGCGGCGCTTATAGCTGGCTGGACTGCCGGGCCGCGTATGAAATAACGCCATCGGGGCCGAATCAGCCCATCGCCAAGGGCAACTGCATCGAGCCTAAGATCGGCCAGTGGGACAAGATAAACGCATTTGTTCAGCAGGTCAGCCGGGGCGGCGTCCAGCGAATGAGCCAGTATAGCATGATTACCGACCCGATGACTTCGTGCGGCTGCTTCGAATGTATCGCCGCGGTGCTGCCCTCGACGGGCGGAATAATGATTGCCAACCGCGAATTTGCCGAGATGACGCCTTGCGGGATGAAATTTTCCACCCTTGCCGGCACCGTGGGCGGCGGACAGCAAACACCTGGCTTTATCGGGCACTCAAAGCACTACATCAGCTCTCGGAAATTTATAGCCGCAGAGGGCGGAATCCGCCGGATTGTTTGGATGCCTACGATGCTCAAAGAAGAAATCAAAGACGCGTTCATCAAAAGGGCGAAAGAGCTCGGACTGGGCGGCGAGCAGTTCCTCGCTATGATCGCTGACGAGAAGACCGCCACCTCCGAAGAGCAGGTGCTGGAGTTTATTACCAAAGCCGGACACCCTGCGACCACTATGGAGCCGATGTTCTAATGTCAGCGTAAAGCGTACAGCGTACAGGATAACTATACGCTGAACGCTGCACGCTAAACGCTAAAGGAAAAATGTTATGGCGCTAACAGGATTGGAGATCTTTAAGCTGTTGCCCAAAACTAACTGCAAAAAGTGCGGAATGCCTACTTGTTTGGCTTTTGCCATGTCTCTGGCTCAGAAACGTGCCAAGCTGGAGGACTGCCCGCACGTTTCAGACGAAGCCAAGCAGAAGCTCGCAGCCGCTGCGGCTCCGCCGATGCGTAAAATCGTATTTGGCCGAAAAGATGCACAAGTGACAGTCGGGCAAGAAACCGTGATGTTCCGGCACGAAGAGAAATTCTACAATCCGACAGTGCTGGCTGTAACAATCTCGGACAAGTTGTCCGGCAACAATTTGGACAATCGCATCCAAGCCATAAACTCGTTGCAGTTCGAACGAGTCGGAACCAAGATTGGCGTCAGGGCCATCGCAGTCATCAACGACGGCGGTTCACCGGACGCTTTCGCTCAGGTGTGTGCCCAAGCGTCAAAGCAAAGCGATTTAGCCCTGATTCTGGTGACAGAGTCGCCGCAGGCTGCCAGCGCCGCGCTGGAGCAAATCAAAGATGCTGCGGGAACGCCGCTGTTGGCAGAAGCCACTGCCAAGAATGCCGAAGAAATGGCCAAGATCGCCAAAGAAAATGCCTGCCCGTTAGTGGCAAAAGCCGAGTCGATTGAAGCACTTGCTGATTTAAGCGAGAAAATCAAAGCCGCCGGTGTCGAGGATATCGTGCTTAATCTTTCGACCGCCGGCTTAAAAGAAAAGCTCTACAACATGACCAGGATGCGGGTCTTGTCGCTGAAGAAGGTGTTCCGGCCCTTAGGCTATCCCGCTATATCTTTCGTACACGGCGGCGGTCCAGAGCAGCAGACGGCGGAGGCTTGCAGCCTTATCTGCAAGTATTCCAGTATTGTCGTGGTCGAGACGATTGAGCCGTATGCGGTGTTGCCTATGCTCACTTGTGTGATGAATATCTTCACAGATCCGCAGAAGCCCGTGCAGGTGGAGCCGAAGGTGTATCCTATCGGCGAGCCGGGCGAGAATTCACCCGTTATGTTCACGACAAACTTTTCGCTGACCTATTACACCGTGGAATCCGATGTCGAGGCCAGCAGAGTCCCCAGCTACATCCTTGTGGTCGATACCGAGGGCACCAGCGTGCTGACGGCTTATTCCGGCGACAAACTTAACGAAAAAACGGTGGCTGACGCGATGGCCAAGGATAATGTGGCCAGCCTTGTCAAGCATCGTAAATTGATCATCCCCGGCTATGTCGCGGTGATGAGCGGCAAGCTGGAAGAAGCCACCAACTGGGAAGTCATGGTAGGGCCGCGGGAAAGTGCCATGCTGCCCAAATACCTCAAAGAAGTGTGGAAATAAAGTTGTCTAAAGTGAGCTAAAGTGCCTGAAGTGAGCTAAATCTTAGGCACTTTAGTCACTTTGAACTTTAGGCACTTAGGTGGTAAGTTTACGGCAATGGAAGAGAGCAAAAAGAAAAAATATACGGTTCGTTTTGAGCCGAGCGGTCTGAAGACCGAAGTTGCCGGCGGAACTGTACTGCTGGATGCAGCTCGACAGGCTGGCATTTATTTGAGCAGCATCTGCGGCGGCGACGGATACTGCGGCAAGTGCAAAGTAATCATCGACCAGGGGCAATTTCAGGCCAGGCCCACTTCTTTGCTTACGCCCGAGGAGACACGCGAGAATATGGTCCTGGCCTGCCAGACCAGGATACTTTCCGATATGGTTGTGACTGTTCCAAAGTTCCACGCCTTGGAAACCAGTCAAATCCTTATGGACGTAGATACCCGCCGGTTCAGCGAGCTTGCCGGCGAGGTGCAAGCAGGCGTTTTTCCGTTTGACCCCCTCGTGCAGAAACTGTATCTGGAAATGCCGCCGCCAAGCGTGCAGGACCACACCGCCGACCACGAGCGTCTGTATTTAGCTATCCGGGAAAAAATTGACGCCCCCATAATGCAGACCGGCTTTCGCATCCTCCAAAAACTTCCCCGTCTCTTGCAGGATTCTAACTACAAGGCCACCGTTACTATTGGCCGGCGAGGCGGAACCACTGAGGTTATCGAGGTCGAGCCGGGTAACCACAGCACCAGAAATTTCGCGGTCGCGGTCGATCTGGGCACGACCACCGTCGTGGCCCATCTGGTTAATCTGACCAATGCCAGCACTCTGGATGCCGAAGCTACGTATAATAGTCAAATCAATTTCGGCGAAGATTATATCCGCCGAATTATCTATGCTGAAGAAAATAACGCCTTTGACGAGATGCAGAATCGCCTGGTACACGATGTGAATAACCTGATTGTGACCTTAGCTACCAGGCAGAAAATTGATTTGCAGGATATAACCACGGTGATATGCGCCGGCAACACGGCGATGGTTCATTTTCTGCTTAATCTTGACCCCACGCGAATACGCAGGGAACCCTATATTGCTTCTGCAGGCTTCGTGCCGCCCATTCGGGCAGCAGAAGTTGGCATCCAGATCAATAAGCGCGGCCTATTATATTGCCTGCCCGGCGTGGCTGCATACGTGGGTAGTGATATTGTTGGAGGCGTATTGACTACCCGGCTTTTCACCAAGAAAGGTACCTGTCTTTTTACCGATATCGGGACAAATGGTGAGGTGGTTCTTGGAAATCGAGATTGGATGGTTTGCGCTTCAAGCTCGGCTGGTCCGGCGTTCGAAGGAAGCGGCGTCAAGCACGGCATGAGAGCCGGGGCAGGGGCTATTGAAAAACTGAGCATATCTAACGATGGTTCCGTCCAGTTCAAGACCATCGGCGACACTCACCCCGTGGGCATCTGCGGCTCAGGCCTTTTGGATACGTTGGCGGAATTGTACACAAGTAGCGTCATAGATCGGACCGGGCGATTCAAGCCAAACGGTCGTCCCGGCCTAACGGAAGGCGAGGAAGGCTGGCAGTTCCAGTTAGTGTCGCCAGGTAACGAACATCAGGAAATAGTAATAACGCAGCCGGACATCGACAACCTCGTTCGCTCCAAGGCCGGCGTCTTTGCGGCTACTCGGGTCCTTATGGAATCGACCCAAACAAAACTGGAGGATTTGGATGCGATTTACGTGGCCGGCGGCTTCGGAAACTTTCTGGACGTGCGACACGCGATCACTATCGGAATGTTGCCCGATGTGCCTCTGGATAAAATCCAGTTTGTGGGAAACACATCCATCGCGGGGGCAAAGACTGTTTTGTTGAGTCGAAAGGCCCTGAAAGCCGCTGAAAAAATTGCTGAAACTATGACGTATTTTGATCTGATGAGTCATCCACACTATATGGATGAGTTCATAAAGGCGTGCTTTTTGCCCCACACCGACCTGGTGCTATTTCCATCAGTAGGAAGCGTGAAATGTGATACGGGACGAGGTCTTAGTGTCTAAAGTGCCTAAAGTTTTGGATTACTTTTTAACTTTAGTCAATTTAGGCACTTTACACTTTAGGCACTTTATTTCACTCATCAAGGGTCACATGACATGGCGACAACGATAGCTATAAGTGGCAAAGGCGGCTCGGGCAAGACTACGTTGGCGGCTATGATTGTCAGGCTCCTGCGCGAGCGGGCAGCCGGGCCCATACTGGCGGTCGACGCGGACCCAAATTCCTGCCTGGGCCTGACGTTAGGCGTTGAGCCGGCGGGCACTATTGCAGAAATTCGCGAAAGTACACGGGCAAAATCGTCTGCCAGCGCAGGCGCCGATAAGCTGCGGGCGTTCGAATATGGCATTCAGCAGGCAATTACCGAGGCGTCCGGTTTCGACTTACTTACGATGGGTCGGCCGGAAGGACCCGGTTGTTACTGCGCGGCAAATAACATGCTGCGGCAGTTTCTGGACCGGCTAAGCACACAATATCGGTTTGTGGTTATTGACAATGAAGCGGGAATGGAGCATCTTTCCCGCAGAACTACCAACAATGTAGACTTGCTGTGCGTGGTGGCAGAGGCAACATCGCTCGGTGTGCTCACGGCTGAAAGGATATTTACCCTTGCCAAACAGTTGCCAATATTGGTAAAAGAAGGCGGCGTAGTATGGAACAAAGCCGGTGCCGCAGGCTGTGAGCTAAGACTGGACGACGTAGAAACGCTGAGCTGCGTACCGATAGACCGGTCTGTCCTGGATGCGTCTATCCAGGGCAGGACTATATTTGATCTCGACCCCGGCAGCCCGGCCCTTTGGGCTGTGCAAAGGATGGTTGAACAAAAAGTAATTGTGGGGCTTTGACCATGCATAAATCAAAGAAAGCAGTTTCCCGCAACATAGGGGTGGAGATCGGCTCGATCTATAGCAAGTATTTCCTGAAATCGCGGCACCTTCACTATGGCTATTGGACCAGCGACCTCGAAGTGGACATAGCCAACTTGTGTACCGCCCAGGACAATTACGCCAAGTTCCTCATCTCACATATCCCGCCCGGCGTAAACAGCATTTTGGATGTTGGATGTGGCACCGGCCAAATAGCCGAGATGCTGTTTGACGCGGGGTATCAGGTGGACTGTGTCTCGCCAAGCCCGTATTTGAGTACTCAAGCGCGGCAACTTCTCGGAGCCAGGAGCATTATCTTTGAGTGTCTCTATGAGGAGCTGGAAACACCCAACCGCTACGACCTGATTCTGTTCAGTGAGAGCTTTCAATACATCAAGCCCAAGGAGGCGCTCAATAAGACGCTTGGGCTTCTGAACGAAGGCGGGTATGTTTTGATTTGTGATATTTTCAAAAGGGATACCCCGGAAAGGAGTATTCTACCAGGTGGACATCACTTGAGAACTTTTTATGAGGTCGTGTCACAGTATCCTCTTGAGCTTGTCAAGGACTTGGACATAACTGAGCAAACCGCGCCAACCCTGGATATCGCCAATGATGTGTTTAATGAAGTAGTCAGGCCCAGTGTAGACCTGGCACAGCAATTCTTGAATGACAGATATCCTTTGATGTTGAGATGCCTGAAGTTCCTGTATCGAAAGAAGCTATCCAGGCTCAACAAGAAGTATCTCAGCGGGGCAAAAACGGGCGAGAACTTCAAGAAGTTCAAATCCTACCGTTTGCTCCTGTACAGATTAGCCGGTGCGACGGCCAACCGGCCAGCCGGCTCGGCAGAGCCCCACGGCAAGATACGCATGTTGTCCTCCGGTAAACAGGCCAGCTCTACTGCAACGACAGGGCCGCCCTGCTCTAAGCGCTTTGAATAGATTCTGCCCCGCAGAAAGAAAATGTGCCTGTTAGTCCTGATTCATGCACTTACAATTGTCGTTGTGGAGAGCGTTTTGAACCGAGAAGAGCTTCATTAATTAACGCTCCCTGAAAGGTGGCAGCACACGCACCGGGCAATACGATAAACGCAAGAGGGTTGCTTTTTGGAGATTAGCAATGCCAGTTCCTGACGTTGAAGATGGCTTCACTGGGCAAGTCAACCGTATCACGCTGGGTGCCACCAAGGCCAGCGGGGGCACCCGCAGCTCTACCCTGACGGTGGGCGGAGCAAAAAATGTTGTCTATGGCGGCGCTGTTGACGACGCCGGCGAAAAACCGGTCATCGCAATGGACGTTCTTGACAGCCGACCACAAGATTGGCCCGATGCCTTGGCTAAACAGTATGAAGACGTCTTTGATAGCCCAGGCGACTGGGCAAAAAAGTGCGTCCAGGAATTCGGTGTAGAGCTGATCTGCGTGAAGTTCGATGGGATTCATCCCGATAAGCAAAATAAAGACGCCGCTCATGCCGTCAAGGTTACTGAGCAGGTACTTAAGGCGGTTGGGGCTCCGCTAATACTGTGGGGCTGCGGAAGCGACCAAAAAGACAATGAAGTCATGCCCAAGGTCAGCGGCGCCGCCAAGGGCGAAAAGTGTCTGCTCGGAACTATCAAGCAGGATAATTACAAATCGCTGACCGCTATCGCTCTGGCTGACGGGCATTTTCTCATCGCCGAGGCGCCGCTGGACATCAATATCGCCAAGCAGGTTAACATTCTGGCCTCCGATATGGGTTTTCCGCTGGACAGAATCGTGATGTTCCAGGCTACCGGCGCGCTGGGCTACGGCGTAGAATACGCCTATTCGATTCAGGAGCGCCAGCGATTGGCTGCCCTTACCGGAGATAAGATGATGGCGATGCCGGTAATCTGTGACGTGGGTTATGAATCGTGGCGAGTCAAGGAGGCAAAGCAGGTAGACGCACCAGGCTGGGGCGCGGCTGAGAATCGCGGCCCAATGTGGGAAGCTGCCACCGCTATTTGTCTGCTTCAGTCCGGCGCCGACATTGTTCGAATGCGCCACCCGAAGGCGGTAGCCGCTGTCAGAGAATTCATAGACCGGATTTGGGGATAGCGACAAGTGCGACAAGGAGATATTTATGATATTGATTGCGGAGAGAATCAACGGGATGTTCAAGGATGTCAAGCAGGCCATCCAAGAGAAAAACAAGAAAGTCATTCAAGAGCTGGCTAAAAGACAAACCGACGCCGGCGCTTCCTATCTGGATGTAAACGTCGGTACTGCCGCCGCTGATCAGCAAGGGACCATGCAATGGCTGGTCGAGACGATTCAGCAGACCTGCTCGACACCCTTGTGTCTGGATTCACAGAAGCCCAACGTCATTGCCGCCGGGCTAAAAGTAATTAACGCCGAAAGCGGTGTCATCCTGAACTCCACGCCGCTGAACAAGAAAAGCGACGAAGAGATTCTGGATAAATTCATTGAAATGGCGAAGGCGGCCGGACCCAAGGCCAGCCTCATCGCACTTACCATGGACAAGAACGGCGTGCCGCAGGATACTGACACCCGCGTGGCCATAGCCGCCGATATCGTGACCAAGGCCGCGGAAAAGGGCTTCGAGGCTCGGCGGATA
>CAZPJZ010000030.1:0-12670 GCA_964586995.1 uncultured Pirellulales bacterium
CCGGCTGGGGGACTGATAGCTGGAGAACCGAGATAGCACAGAGATACGTGAGCAACCTGGTCAAGGCGGACAGAACCTCACGTGCCTTTGGCGCGGGATTCATAGCCTTTTTTCAGCCTATGGTCTACTTCAAGGACCCGCTGGCGAGCGAAGAAAAAAGTCGCCGCCATCATCTGGAATTACAAACGCACTGCGTTGAGGTTCGCCAGCGGATTATCGAACAGATGAACCTGCTCGATAAGGAATCCGCACCGCGGATGGTTGATTTGAGTGATATATATGATGGCATGGCTACGGCTGTATTTAGGGATAATATTCACACGTTGCAAGAGAACAAAGCAATGGTGGCAGAAGCAATCTATCAACACATAGTCAAGAACTTTAACACTAACAGCAAGTAAAAGCCGGGACCCAGGACTCATGGCTACAGAGTCAGGTCACAACAAGGATATCGCCCGACCCAGTACGTGGCTGAGCGCATTTGCAGGAAATGTCACTTCCCAGTACGGCGAAGACGGCATCATTGAGAAAGTCCTCGAAGTCGTGGGGCACAGCAACAAATGGTGCGTCGAATTCGGAAGCTGGGACGGCAAAACGTGCAGTAACACGTATAACTTGATCAAGGAAAAGGGATATTCGGCGGTGCAGATTGAAGGTAACCGCAAACGGTTCAAGGATTTGCAGCGCACGTTTGAGGGCAAGGCGAACGTCGTTCTCATCAATGCCTATGTCGGGTTTGACCGCGAAAACGGTCTGGATTCAATCTTGGCGGCGACGAACGTACCACACGACTTTGACCTACTGTCCATAGATATAGACGGCAATGACTATCATGTGTGGGAGGCATCGACGGCCTATCGGCCCAAGGTTGTGGTCATAGAATTCAACCCCACTATCCCTTCAACGGTGGAGTTCGTGCAGGCCCGCGACCCTCGCGTATGCCAGGGCAGCAGCTTGCTGTCGATTGCCAAGCTGGCCAAGTCAAAAGGCTATGAGCTTGTGTGCACCACAAAAACCAACGCCATATTCGTGGATTCAAAGTTTTTCGACCTGTTCGGGATAGAAGACAACTCAGTGGCCGCGATGATGACGGATGACTCAATGATTACGCATATTTTCTGCGGCTACGACGGGACGGTGTTTCTTCGCGGCTGTGGTATGCTGCCGTGGCAGGCAATTCGCTACCGAGAATCCAGAGTACAGCAACTGCCGCGCTGCGCCCGAAAGGTGGCCGGAGATCGTAATATACTCAGGAAAAAACTGCGTAAGCTTTATTGGCGTCTTCGAAAAAGACCATAGTGGGGAGTGCAGTGACAGATTTTAAGAAAATAGGCCGCAAGCTGCTCTTATCCGTACTGTGGGTCCTTCTGATGTTTGTTGTTCTGGAAGTGACCGCGAGAGTCTGGCTCAGTCATCTCGCCGGAGAAAGGAGATTCTTGAAATACGCTTCGCTGGCACAATTACGAAAGAAATACGTACATGCAAAACCAATGTATGCGCCGCATCGATACCTGGGCCACTATCTTACGCCAAACTACGTCAGGGGCGAAAACAAGCATAATTCCTTGGGCTACAGGTCGGATGAGGTCGACGTGCCCAAACCAAAAGGACAGTTTAGAATTGTCTGCATGGGAGGGTCCACCACCTACACGACAGAGGTGGAGGACTATCGACTGTCTTATCCCAGCCAGCTCGAGACAGAGCTGAAATCACGCGGTTATGATAATGTCCGCGTCATCAATGCCGGCGTGGGCTCCTGGACCAGTTGGGAGTCACTAATCAACTTTGAGCTGCGTATTCTGGACCTGGAGCCGGACATGATCATAATATACCACGGTGTTAACGATATTCTTGCCAGGCTGGTCTGGCCGCCGGAAGCTTACCGGGGCGACAATTCCGGAGCCACGGCGCCGGTGGTCATGTCCATGCCGAGCATACTGGAGTATAGTACGCTGCTGAGATACTTGATGATAAGAGCGGATCTGATAAAGCCCCATTCTTCCATAGACAGACATCTGGCCGCGCCTCCAGATACGTATTATGCCAAGGAATTCTACGATCAGAAGGTAAAACATACGTACCCCGATGGTACCTTCAAAACGGTAAGTGCAAGAGAAATGCTGCTGACGAATAAGCCAATATATTTCCAACGAAACATGGAGCATATTGCACTGGTCGCAAATCATCGGGGCATAAAAACCGTGCTCGCGACTTTTGCATACTCCCCTGAGTTTGCAGATGAGCCGACGGTAGCCTCTGAAGAATATCAGGCGGCTTATGTTGAAATGAACGAAACGCTGAAGTCTGTTGCCCGGCAAATGCGCGTCAATCTGTTTGATTTCGCGAGTTTATTCCCGGCGGACAAGCGCTATTACACGGACGGATTACACGTAAACGTCGAAGGCGCCAGGCTGAAGGCGAAACTATTTGCAGATTATCTTACTGAAAACAGGTTGATTCCTGCGTCGCCATGACGAATCGGACTGGGCCGGGGCAGGGCAGTGCCGAGAACGGCTGTTCGATGCGTGGCAGTTCAGGAGCATGAACGTGGGGATACTTTCCGGCGGCCGGTGAATTTTACGAGAGCACAAGATGCGTGGACCAAAACGAATATTTGTCATATACGGCATGAATTACAGCCCCATAAAGATGTTCTTTCAGACCCACATATTGGTCAAAGGTTTTATTCGTTCGGGACACGATGTTCTTACGTTTAACTACACCACAGCATTGTCACAGCTTAGTCCTTTCAAAGGCAAGGCCCTGTCCGAGCGCCTCTACAAAAAGCGGGTCGACAAGCTCCTAACCGACCAGATCAGATATTATGAGCCTGATATTGTCTATGTCAGTTTTGCCAGGGCGCTTGACGCCGAGACTATCAGGCGCTCGCGGCAGGCAGTTCCCAACGCCATCTTCGTTGGCGCGGATGAGGACCCGTGGCCGAAGCTGCAGAAAGACAGGATCGAGACCGCCAAAGAGCTTGACATATTGACGGCCACAAACGACGGGCAATGGCTACAGGATTACCGCGACGCCGGTCTGCCCTTGTGCGTATTCATGCCGAATGCGTGTGATCCCGATGTTGAGCATCGCTACGATGTGCCGGAAAAATGGAAGACGGACATTCTGTGGATCGGCAAGCTGCAACACCATGCCGATACCAGCGAGACCTTCAGGGAAGACTTAATCAGCCAGCTTGCTCGGCGAAAGAACTGCACCCTTTATGGTTGCTGCGGCAGACCTAAGATAGGTGGAATGGATTGCCTATATGCGATGAGCGGAGCCCGCATCGGTGTCAGCGTGGATGCCTACGGCCCGGTCAAGTTCTGTCATTCCAACCGGCTCACACGCTATCTGGCGTGTGGCACTTTCGTGCTGGCAAGGAGATTCCCCGGCGCGGATTTGCTATTCAAGGACGGTGAGCATTTACGATATTTTGACCAGGTTGGCGAGTTCTTTGAATTAGCCGATTGGTATCTGGCCCATGAACGCGACAGAAGCCGGATCGCCGATGCCGGGATGGAAAGAGCCCATCGTCAGTTCAATTGTGAAAGGATAGCCAAATATATTCTCGATGTGATCGAAACAGGAACTTATGATGCGCCCTGGATTGAGTCCGGCAGTTGAATTGTTGTTTTAGCCCCCGCCTCTCGGCGGGGGGTCCCCGGCCTGTGGCCGGGGCTAACAATCGGGCCAGTTGTCGGAGATAATGCCCGGTGGGAGACATCAACCAGTTCATCTTTATCCGCGAGCGTGCCGAACATTTGAACGGGCCGTTTCTTGAGGTCGGCTCAAAGGATTACGGCACTACGCAGGACTTGCGTTCACTGTTTGCCGACCAGGACGAGTACGTGGGTGTTGACATGGAGGATGGTCGCGGCGTCGACATCGTGCTGGATCTCGCCGCGGATTTTGACCAGATTGATGCTACACTTGGCGGCAGACGGTTTGGAACGATTTTCTGTCTCAGTGTTCTGGAACATTGCGAACAGCCGTTCAAAATGGCGGAGAACTTGACGCTGCTGTTGAAGCCCAACGGATGTATCTGCATATCGGTGCCCTTCGCCTGGCAGATTCACGGCTACCCGAGCGACTATTGGCGGTTTACGCCCGAAGGGGTCAGAAAACTCTTTCCCGCTATTCAATTCGACATGGGGCAAGGCCTGGCTGTCACTTCCCGGCAAAACGACTTTCGCCGGCTTGATGACGAGCTGGGCAAGATATCGTTCAGTTTCAGCAAGCATCGTGCGAGCGGCCACCCTCTGCGGGGCATTTCCGCCAAGGTCCTCAAGATATTGTCCCGCGTGGGGGTGCTCAGGTGGCTCACCGGCTATCGCCATGTTTTTGCGCCAACCGGTATTTTGATGATTGGAAGGCGCAGGAGCCATGAGAATGAATCTGTTGGTGATTTCGAACAATCCGCATAGGGCAAGTTTCAAGCAGCGAATCGAGATTTACCTGGCCATGCTGCGGGAGAATGGTATCCACTGTGAAGTGGCACGCCTTCCTGCAGGTTCTTGGGCGCGCAGCAGACTCTTTGCGCGGGCACAGAATTTCGACGGGGTCGTCTTACACAAGAAAGGTTTGAATTTTTTCGATGCGTTTTGCCTGCGTCAACACAGCAAAAGCATGATCTATGATTTCGACGATGCTGTTATGTATAGTGCAAAGACGCCCGAGCGCGACAGTTTCTCGCGCCTCAGACGCTTTCGCAGAAGCGTCCAGGCAGCGGACCTTATCATCGCGGGCAATTCTTATCTCGCCGCGCAGGCAAGAAGATTCGACCCCCATGTTGAAATTATCCCTACAGGGCTGAACGTGGACGATTACCGAGTACGAACCGATGCGCAAAGCGACGGCAAGATACGGCTGGTGTGGATTGGCAGTAAGACTACACTGCGATACCTTGCGGAAATAGCACCTGCTCTCAGTAAGATCGGTTCCCAATTCTCCCATGTCGTCTTGCGGATAATCTGTGACGACTTCCTCGATGTGCCGAATCTGAGGGTGGAGAAATGTCAATGGTCCTCGGACAAGCAGGCTGCGGACTTGGCTGCCTGCGACATCGGCCTTGCGCCGCTGCCGGATAATCGGTTTACCCGGGGCAAATGCGGGTTCAAGGTTTTGCAGTATGGGGCTTGCGGTCTGCCGGTGGTTGCTTCGCCGGTGGGCGTGAATGCAGAATATGTCCTCGACTGCGTCACCGGCTTCCACGCCCGCAGCATTCCGGAATGGATTGACAGAATTTCCCAGTTGGTTGGAAATCGCCAATTGCGAATGCAAATGGGCCGGGAGGGACGAGTCAAGGTCGAACGTTTCGATGTGAAAATAGTGGGTGGGCAGCTTCTCGGTCTGCTCAAAAGGCATCTAAACAAGATGGATGCCGGATATGGCAAGGACTGAACTGCTGCCTCGGCCCGAAGTGCGATGCTTGATTTGCCCTGCATCCAGGAAATGGACTTGAGATTGCCCGCGTGGAGACATAGTATTGATAGGGCCTGGAATAGTGTCGCAAGGAATGAATAAGACCCGGCAAGAATAGTCAGGCTACAATCGCAGAGAGTCTGACTATGGAAACCTCGACCCATCGTACGGGGTGCTTTGGCCTATGAAGCTTACAGATATGTTGTGGCGTCGATTCGTAGTGGACAGCTTCATAAAGCTCTATTATCACTCCAAGCCGAGAATATGGAACAACACATTTTGGTCTGGCGTGCCGATAGGTAAGTGTCCCTCGGACTTGTGGGTCTATCAAGAGATAATCTTCGAGACAAAGCCGGATGTCATCATCGAATGCGGCACCGGCTCCGGAGGCAGCGCTCTGTTCTTGGCCCAGCATTGCGACTTGGTACGTAACGGCAGGGTCATTACCATCGACATCATAGAGCAGCCAAACAGGCCGAGGCACGAAAGAATCACGTATATCACCGGCTCATCCACAGCGGAAGACACCTTGCGGCGGATCGCAGAGCTGATTGGCAGCTCAGACAAGGTCCTGGTCATATTGGATTCAGACCACAGTAGAGACCATGTCTTGCAGGAGCTGAACCATTACAAAGGCTTGGTCACTGCGGGCAGCTACATCATTGTCGAAGATACCATCATCGGCGGCCATCCGGTCAAGCGCGACCGCAGACCGGGCCCGATGGAAGCGATAATGGAATTCTTGAAGGCGAACCAGGATTTCATGATAGACAAAAGTAGGGAGAAGTTCTATCTGACCTTCAATCGCAACGGTTATCTGAAGAAACTGCGGTAGGGCGGCGTGAGAATTCTTCACCAGGTTAAGGGGCGTGAATGCAGCCTTTGATGAAAATCGATCTGGACAAAGCTCTTGATGGCAATCAGCCCGTCATTATTGAATTGGGGTGCGGCAAGAAGAAAAAGCAGGACCGAATTAATATCGACAAAGTCAACTTGCCTGGTGTTGATATAGTGGCTGATCTGGAAGACGGGTTGACTTTCCTGCCTGACCGCTCAGTCGATGAGATACACTGCAGAAGTGTTCTGGAGCACATAGCGAATTTTGAAGCGCTAATGGCGGACATGGTCAGGGTCCTGAAACCAGGCGGTACCGCTCACGTTTCTGTGCCGCACTTTTCCAATCCCTATTACTATTCTGATTATACCCACAAGCGGTTTTTCGGCTTGTACACTTTCTATTACTTCGTCCGTCCGGAATGGCAGCTCAGCCGCAAGGTGCCGGATTTTTACGCGGACACGAGGATAAGAATTCTGTCCCAGCGTCTGGTTTTCAGATCGACGTTCAAGCTCGTAAATCCCATCAAGAAGCTGCTCGGCTGGTTCTTTAATCTGCACACGCTCCTGCAGCAATACTATGAAGAGAACCTGTGCTATCTGTTTCCTTGCCACGGGATTGAAGTCGTGTTCACGCCGGACCGACAGGACACCGGCTGATGCCGGCGACCCGCTGGCGCGTCCTTACTATTTTGGACTTGACCGGACAGCGGCGCTGATGGTCCGAACGTCTGCTTCGCTTAGCCACGGATGAATAGGCAGAGAGAGTATTTGATTACATATCCTTTCGGTTACCGGCAGGCGCACGTCAACTCCCAGTTCCCGATAGGCAGTCTGCTTGTGAACCGGAACCGGGTAGTGGATTTGCGTGTGTATTTTGCTTTGTGACAAACGTCGTTGCATCGCATCTGGCGCTTTGGACTTGATGACATACAGATGATACACGTGCCGGGCGTATTTCTTCTCAGCCGGAGCGACAATATCGGTGCCGCTCAGATGCTCACCATACCACCTGGCTATCTTTCTTCGCCTTTCGTTCCACTGATCGAGATGCTTCAGCTTGACCCTCAATACCGCTGCCTGTATTTCATCCAGCCTGCTGTTGACGCCTATAAAATCGTGCACGTGTTTTCGCGGCTGGCCGTAATTCCTCAACATCTTCAACTTCTCGGCTAACTCAGCGTCGTCTGTTACCACCATGCCGCCATCACCGTACGCGCCAAGATTCTTCACGGGATAAAAACTAAAGCACCCCAGGTGACCTATGCCGCCCACTTTTCTGCCTTCATATTCGGCTCCATGAGCCTGACAGGCATCCTCGATCACGAAGAGATTGTGCTGCTTGGCTATTTTCATAATCGGCGTCATGTCCGCCGGATGGCCGTAGAGGTGAACCGGCAAAATTGCCTTTGTCCTGGCTGTGATTTTCTCTTCTATCTTTGAAGGGTCCATGCAGAACGTATCGGGGTCAATATCGACGAAGACCGGCTCGGCATTGTTTCGCACAATGCTGTCCACGGTCGATATGAAGGTGTGAGAGACCGTTAAGACTTCATCCCCCTGGCCGATCCCCAGGGCCTTGAGGGCCAGCAGAAGAGCATCCGAGCCGGAGTTTACTCCTATGCCGTATCGGGTTCCTATGTAGCAGGAAAACTCTTGTTCAAAGCTCGTCAGCTCTTCCCCCAGCAGGTACCATCCCCTCCGCAACACTCTATCTACGGCCTCTTTTATCTCCTGCGATATTTCGCTGTACTGTTGTTTCAAGCCTGCGAAGTCTATCATTCTGTTCTCACTACGCCGTCTCGCTTGAGTTCATAGGCCTTGCCACAGGCACATCTGGCCAGCGAACCTTCGAAGGTAAGGTCCCGGTAGCACTCACAGACGTAGCCCCGTATTTGGGCGGGAACTCCGTAAACCAGCGCGTAGTCGGGTGCGTTCTTAGTGACCATACTGCCGGCTCCAATCGCGGCCCACTGTCCTATCGTGACACCGCATATAACCGTAGCGTTTGCACCGATGCTTGCTCCTTTGCCGATATGGGTCTTCACATACTGCGGCGGATAACACTTGCTCCTCGGGCGAATGTCATTGGTGAACGTTGCACTGGGGCCTATGAATACATTATCTTCTATTCTCAGCCCGTCCCAAAGATAGACGCCGCTCTTTATGGTTACGTTGTCTCCTATAACCACGTCACCTTCGATAAATGTGTGGTCACAAATATTACAGTTCTTGCCCACTCGCGCGCCTTTCAATACGTGGGCAAAAGCCCAAATCCTTGTTCCCTCGCCGATGAGGTCGGTCTCTACTATCGCTTGGTCGTGTATGAATACGTCCTCTATTTTCTTGATCCTGGGCGTCATTTTTTGCCTCCAACCGCAAGCCTTCTAAATTCGTCGTAATCTCTTATATAATCTTCTGCATCATAAAGCTCGGAGGCCAGAACCAGACAAACGGAACCGGACGAGAAGTTGTCTATTTCACGCCAGGTCATCGTTGGGATATACAAACCGTAGTAGGACCGATTGAGGTAGAAATCCTTCTTCGTTACTCCGTCATCGGTGATAACGGTGAAACTGCCGCTTGCCGCGATGATAAACTGCTGCAGGCGCGTGTGGGCGTGGCCTCCTCTCGATGCGCCTCCCGGTACATCGTAAAGATAATAGACTCGCTTGATGGCAAAGGGTACGTGCCGGCAGGCCTCGATGAACGTTAGGTTTCCTCTTCGGTCCACGATCTTCGGAAGTTCTATGATTCTGCACTCTGACACGCTCATAGTCATCCCTTCTGCGGAACGCCGCTGTCAAGGAGTCAGCATCTGCTGGTTCTCCATCGTTCGGATGTACGCGCAGTTTGCCGAGCACCGTGCGTAGCCTATTTTCCTACCCAACAACGCACGGCATAGGGCAAGATTATAGCAGATGTCGTAGCAGTACAAAGAACATTTTCGCCGGGGCGATGTGGTCGCAGCGGCGGCAGTTACAGTCCAGCTTGGTCCACGTGAGGTTGCTTCAGATAAGCTTCGTGACAACTCTAATCCGGCCTGATGTTTTTGTCTGTTCTCGCACTCAAATTGACTCGCACCGCTGGATAAACTGTGCGAGACGGGCAGCATCTTTCGCGTGTCTTACTTTCATCAGCCAGTTGAACCGGTGCACTTTCATGCCATCAAGGTCTGTCAGAACGGTGCCACTACCAGTCACCAGGATGTTGGAGTGTTTCAAATCGCCATGACTGATTCCATGCGCGGCCAGTCTCCTGAGCAGGTCGCCTACCTGCCGGCTTACTCTCGACCGCTCCTGCTCGCCGATACCGTTGTGCAGAAACTCGTAAAGCGTCTGCCCGTGAACATATCTTGTGACAACGTATGACTTCCAGATGACTGCTCGTCTTCGCTGCTCGATGTACGCAAGCGGCTGCGGCGTGGGTATGTTCAGCACGCTCAGCCGATGAGCGTGCAGCCATGCCCACCGGGCGCGAGAGCGCTTCATCGTATGGCGCAGCGAATGAACAAACCCCTTGTGATTGTATCGCTTGACCACGATATCGTGGCCGTTCCACGATAGTCGGCACACAGTGCACGTATTGCCTTTCTTTAGAACCTGCCCCGAATCCATAAGCGCATCGACGTGCTGAATGAAATCCAGAGGCTCGGCCGCCCGGCAAAAATCCCGGTCAACCACCGCCAGGAATCCACCGGAGCGGACCCTTATGAATCTTTTGCTCGTCCTGAGGGACTTCTTCAAGCGCCTTCTGATGCCTCGTTTAAGAGTGGTCATCATCCGTTTACGGAGCCGTTGCTCATCTGCTTCTGTGAGGTGCCATCCCCGAACAGCGAAGTAGGCCCCCCAGAGTTTGCGAGTCGAGTCGCTATCCTTGATTGACAGGTAGTGGGCCAGTAGAGCCAACTGAGAGAGGCTCTTGTTTCGCGGGATCGGCCGTGAATAGAATCGCATCTGGGCGGGGTCAAGCGCGAAGACTTCATCGCCGGCCAGCAGGAAATTTCCAAGGTGCAGGTCTTTTTGCAGAATCCCGCTCTGGTGCTGTCTTGCCAACTCCCTGCAAACCACCACAAGTAAGTCAAGCCTGCTCGTCTCGTCCGACCTCTTATTGAGGATGTCCAAAGCGTTGGAGGCAGCGGGTATCTTCTGCATCACGATAGCCCATTGGCCGTTTTGTGTTTTGCCGCAGAACAGAGCCGATGGGACACGAACGCCTCGCTTGGCCAATTCATCGAGTCCCCGCCATTCTCTTTGCAAATGGTGCCTGGCGACGAACTTATGGGAAAAGACTTTGGCGATGACGTCTCTGTCATCCCAGACGGCATCGAAAACTTGGCGCCGGCCGGGAATTGTCCGCAGCGCCGCCCTGCATAACAGGGACTCAGTTTGTTTCCTGGGGTGAATACTTGTGATTCGCAGCTCAAAAGGGAATTCAGCCATGCCGTTTCTCTTTATCGGAGATGGGATCGGCAATATCGTCCCGCGTCATCGTCCAAGAATCGCTATGCCCAGTTGGTTTGCAAGCTCTATGGTCTGCGGTTTGTCAATGACTATGGTCTTGCCTGCTTCCACCACGAGGCACTTGCCTCCGTTCTTGGCCAGGCCTCTGATGGTATCGGGCCCCACGCAGGGCACGTCGAAGCGCATGTCGTGACGCGGCCTGGAGGCTTTTATTAACGTCCAGCCGCCCGATTTGCAGAGCTGACCAGCCCGTTCGATCATTTCCGCCGTGCCTTCTATGGCCTCAACGGCCAGCACCTCTTTCTCTCTTACGGCAATAGCTTGCCCGATATCCAGCTCGGTGAGCTTCTTGACTATTTGCCAGCCAAACTCTATGTCACCCTGCACGGACCCGCTGGGTGCGTGTTGCGTCATCAAGCCTGGCGAGGCCAAGTGTTCCTGACAGTACATGGTGGAGTTCTCCAAGATGATTCCGCCGCTTGCCAGCTCGTCGGCTATCGCCTGTAAGATCGAATTGCTCAGTTTGGTTTTATGGCGCAGCCGCCAGTAGTAGATCCTGAACGCTCGCCAATCGGGTATGTAGCGGAGGATCCGCTTGGGTGTAAAAAGCTGCGCCTTGGCAACTCGCCCGACCATAATCGTTTTGGTGACGTGATGTCTCTTCAGCTTGCGTATCCAGCCTCCCGGCCGGGCAAGCGCGACGCCGTAGAAAACATCCACCTCCTTGGCCAAGCTGCTGTCGGCACTGCCGGCCAGACCCACGCAGACTACCTTGAGGCCCGCTTTTTTTGCGCCGGCGGCTACCAGGAAAGGCAGTCTGCCCTCTCCCGCTATCAACCCAAGCACATCCGAAGCGTTCATAGGAAACAGTGATCCACCCGTCTATTCCAATGCTATTGCCCGGCCGGAGTCTCAGGGCCAAGGCCCGTTGACGACGTAAGCTGCCCGATCAGGGTTTGAAGATTCCGAATATTCTGCCGCATTTCGGGAAGATACTGTATCATACTGTAGGCACGTTTGCCCTGGTTTGCCTCAATGGCGGGCGCGCCCAATACTACCTGCCCGTCGGGAATGTTGTTAACAACGCCGGCCTGGGCGGCGATGGTAACGTTGTTTCCGATGTTGATATGGCCGACAATCCCCACCTGGCCTCCTACCACACAATGATGTCCCAGAGAGGTCGAGCCGGCAATTCCCACCTGGGCCACGAGCAAGCAATGTGGACCGATCTTCGTGCCGTGTCCGATCGTGATTAAGTCGCCCAGCTTACTGCCTTGACCGATGACGGTGTCGCCGAGCGTGCCCCGCTCAATTCCACAACAGGCACCGATTTCAACGTCGTCTTCTATAATCACCCCGCCGATCTGCGGTATCTTGTGATGTACGCCTTTATAGCTGGCGTAGCCGAAACCGTCCTCGCCGATGGTCGAATTTGCATTTATAATCACGCGATTACCTATTCTGCATCCGTCATAGATGGTAACGCTGGGATAGACGATACTGTCATTGCCAACTTGGACACCCTGGCCAATATAGACACTGGGATAAATGATACAGCCGTCACCGATCTTAGCATCATCGCAGACGACCACGAAATCGTGAATATGGCAGTCGATGCCGATCTTTGCGCTGTCGGAAATCGAAGCCCGCGGACTTATGCCCACTTTTTTGTGTTTGCGATGCCCGTGCAGCAGCACCATAATCTGCATAAAGGCATAGTAGGGGTCGTCAGCTATCAAAAGGGGCACCGCGGCCTCGGTTACCTCTTTGCCCACGATCACGGCGCTTGCCTTGGTTGTCCGGAGCTGCTTTTGATATTTGCGGTTGACCAGGAAACTAATATCGCCCTCCCGTGACCGGCCCAGTGTCGAAGCGGACCTAATCATTACATTCGGGTCGCCAACGACTCGCGCACCAACATAGTCAGCCAATTCACCTAAAGTTCTTGC
>CAZPJZ010000031.1:0-12660 GCA_964586995.1 uncultured Pirellulales bacterium
CCCTGATAAATCGTTTCCCCAAGGATAGGTAGCATTTGCGTGTGCCATGCACGCATAGGCGTGCTGTGAGGCTGTCGGCAATTGGGCGTCAAGTTGCCTGGCATAGTCCTTTGCCCCCTCATAGGTCACCCATGTCACCGGGATGTCCTCGTGTCCCTGGACTATGTAAGAGGCTTTTTTGGTCTGATCCCATTGAATTTGACCAGGGTCTTCACCTGTCGAGTACATCAGGTCAGTCCCATTTGGGGCGGAAAAAGTTGCGCGGATTTGATCGTACCTGGCCTTGGCCTGTTCGAGATAGAGGCGGTATTGGGCATTGGTTATTTCGCGGATGGCCATGTAAAACGGCTGAGGGTTGCCTGGACCCGCGGGAATGAAACCAAACACTATGTTCGGGTCCTTTGCCGAGCAGATGTATCTGGGCCAGCCCACGTTTGCCGCGTCATTTCCGTCGATTGTATAAAAGAAGTCCAGCCACTGCTTCTGTTGTTCTTTGATGCCCTGCCTTATCTGCTCCCAGCCGAGGGGCAGTTGAACCGGATTTTTGCTGTCCGCCTGGACGGGCTCAAAACTCGGCCCCAAGTAATCCGGGGCGAAAACCAGACGTCCGTTCTGCAGCTCCACGCGGTTGCAGTACGGAGGTTTGATGATCGACCTAATATCTGCCTCCAGAGTCTGCAGCGCCGTCCAGAAACCACCGCATCTATCGGAGCTGATTCTGCTTTCATGCTTCTTGATCGGCGGCAGCGCTCGCAGATCGTTGATGTCACGACCCATATCGGCAAACTTTCCGTTCTGCTGCTGGAGCTTTGCCAGATTTTCCTTTGTCAGACCGCTTTGTTCGCGCAGGGCCTTGTCTATGAGCTGTTGAATCTCATCGACTTTTTTATCCCAGGCGTAACTATCCCTTGCGTCAGCATCCAGGCGGCGATAGTCTGTCACTTCCTGCAGCCAGCTTCTTAAGGTCTCAATCGAGACAGGCCCTTGCAGCTTGTGCACGTTGCCGTCCGCAAAGAAAAGCTGCTTTTGGATAATGTCATTCTGCCAGTCTTTTCCTGCGACAACGTCAGCGATGCTCCTGATGAATCCTTCGAGCGCTTGAAGCTCGCGCAAGGCCGCCGCGGCGTCGTTGGCGTATGCTGCATTGATAGCGGCAATTTGGCTGTCGGCGGCCGCACCCAGTTGAGCAAGGATTTTGTCTTGTGAACGGTTCTTCTCGACGAAGGCCATCTCACGCTTAAGACCAACACGGGCAGCCGTCTCCAGTAACGCGCTTGCCCGGATTGCACTCTTGTCCCTAAGTGCTTCAAATTCTGCTTTCAACTCGTCACGAATTTTCCTGTCATTGTCTAAGTCTGCGGGGTCCTTCGGCCACTGTAGTTCGGTGAGTTCGCCAAACCGTGTCCAGACGGCATACGCTGCCTCCGCATGAAAGCTCCGGTCAAATGCCGTCTGTAGAAGCCCCTGCTTGTCAGTGGAGGTCTTTACCTGCGTAAGTTTGTCGACCCGGGCCGTCAGCTCTGCAAGGGCCCCGCTGACTCTCGGGTCTTTCAGGGTGCTGGTATTTTGCCATTTCTGCCATGATGACCGAATGGTCTCGTTGCTTTCGGGCAGCTCGTCATCAAGAAGATAATAAAGATTGAGCCCGTCCTCCATCAAATCGAACGTTGCCAGAATGCCGGCCAGGTCACCGTGCCACTGTTTGAATTCGGAGAACCGGGCAAGCCGAAAATCCTTGAATGAAGCGTCATTGATATCGGGAACGTTATTTTGTACCGGAATTTTTTCCACCACACGGTCTATGGCTTCGTTTCTCTGCTGGTCGTGGATCTGTATGAGCTTTTTCTGCCAATCCTTTTCTGCGGGTTCTGAACCCACCTGTGAAGGCAGTTGTGTCTGCAACTGTCTGTCCAATTCGGCCAGGGCGTGGTTTGTCGCATCTATTTTCTGCCGCAGCTCTGAGTACAACTCCAGGTTCTGTTCGAGCGCCGACAACGGGTAGTTATTGAGCAGATTATCCCTCGATGTAATCCATTTCTGATTGACCTGATGAGATTGTGCGACGGCGACTATCTTCTTGATGCGGCCAAGGTAGTCCCGTGGGAGCTCTCGTGCCCTGTCGGCCCTGTCGCGGATTTTATCAAGCAGAGGCTGGTATTGTTCTATTCTTTGTTCGATCTGCTGCTGATTTTTCACTATTGCTTTGATTGCCCGGATGTCTTCGATGTTCGGCCTCATCTCTTCCAGGGCTTTGGCACAGGCATCCGCCTCCTTCGGATTGGAGATTTTTGCCTGCTTAACGTAGTCTTCTATTAGGCTGACCAAGCTGTTGAGCTGGTCGCGGGGGTCAGCAGCCAGGTAGTAATATCCCTTGATTGTTGCGAGTCTCTGCTCAAAGATTTCATCTGTCACTGCTTCGACGTTGTCCTTTCCATGGTCCTTGGCAAAGGTCTCTCGATCGACTGCTTTCTGCCAGTCACTTCTGACAAAGTCGGCCAGTTTTTGACCCACAAGCTCTATTTCCGCAAGCCTCTGTTCGAGCTTAGTGAGAATTTCCTGGTCGGCAACGCTCGGAATCGAAGTAACGGCCCCATCAAGGTACTGGTCGTTGAATTTGCCCAGTATCAGGTCGCCGGTACTTCTGGCGGCGTCTCGATATTCCGCAATCCGTTGCAGAGACAGCTTAATCTTCTGCAGCGTACCTTTCTGATCGAAATCAAGAATCCTGTCCACATTTTCGGCAACCGGCTTGTTCGGTTCCGGTCTGACCGAGCCGGCCAGCAGCGCCAGATAGGAGGCGGGCTTTTCCCACCCGCGCCCGCGGAACTGATTCGCCGCCTCATTCAACTCCGACAACAGAGGCCAGGTCTTGGTCGAATTGGGATCGAAGAAGCTCTTGATTGTGTCTATGGCTGCGAGTCCGTCGTTCGTGTGGCTGGCGGCCGCCAGGTGGGGCTTATCCACGATGTACTCCACCGTCATACCTTCGTTATTCGCAACCTCATAAGGGTATCCGGCAGACTTGATTTGTTTCAGCACTTCCTTCAGTTGTGCGTTTTCGCCCCAACGTTTTGCCCGCAAATTTCCTTCCTTCTTGTTCAGGCTCAAGCCCTGCTCGTACAAGTGGCCGACCCAGCTTACATACTCCTGGCACAACGTCTCCCACTGTACCTTTTCCGGAGGAGGCGGTTTTTTCAAAAGCACAAACAGCGCAATAGCAGAGGCAATTATTATCAACCCTGCGGCGATGGGCCAACGGTACGAACGCGTGGGTTTTATCTTCTCAAGCTGAGTCAGGTCCTCCAACAGGCTCTCAATGGTCATCGTACCGGGCCTGGCGGCGGCGCTCAACAGTCGATTGCACAGACCTCTCCAAAAGGCCGCTTGTTTTCCAAGCCGGTGCCATTCTTTTGAATCAGGTGCTTGCCAGCCATCCATAACCGGTGCTGGCCGGTGTACCACCAACTGATAAATGAACTCTGCGATGGCCCGCAGGTCGCTATCCCAATGCACCTCGGTGTCGATGTACTCCTGCGGCAGAGGGTCCGACAACACAATTTGTCGCTGTGAAATATCTCCCGTCCCGCGTATCAGAACATTGGTGGCTTTGAGGTTTCCGTGCGGCCGCCCGTGTGACTTTTTTAGTTCCAGCAGGCCATTTGCGACTGATTCCACGACGCCGCTAAGGGCCTCCCCGCTCAACTTCAGGCGAACATCTATGAGCTGTTGCAGTGAATGCTCGTACTTCTCGGTGACGTAGAATGCCCCCTCGGGCGTAGCGCCGCGCTGGTGTACGGGTGCCCAGTGTGGCGCGCCGGCAGCAGCAACTTTCTGCTGAATCTCGGCGCTTTCGAGAAACAGATCAATTTGACTTTTTACCTGCTCTGCGTCCAGCAGCAGGGCAGGCGGCTGGAGAATCTTAATGGCATACTTTTCCTCGGTGCTTTCCGGGCTGCGCCCGCTATAGATTGCGGTATACCCCATCCGGTGAATTTCGCGGACGGCTTCAAAGCGGCCAAAAGTTGCCATTCGCCCACCACCTTGTTCTGACCCGACAGGGTGAAACGCTATTTAGGTTCTGACGTTGGGACGGCCAAAGGAACAAGGTTGCTGCTTTTGACAGCAATGTTGATCTGTTTTTGCCACCCCCAGCTTGCTGAGTCCAAGGCCGGCAGTTGCAGGCGCCTCGCGTCGGCGCTACCCGGCATATCCGGGAATATCCCGGGCAGGTCCGCCAGAACAAAGAGGTATTCAGCTTTGCGGCTCTTCCAAGTCTTGCGAATCGGGTCTTTCTTGCCGAGGATTCTTTGGCAGGGCTCCTGTCCGAACTGGATTACGTATGTATAGTCCCGAGCGCTCTTGCGCAGTTGATTATCGGGTTGCCAGTACTCGGTCATGGACATGCTTTCCCACTGATCCTTCTCGAACCTGTTGACCCCTACGAGGTGGACTTCAACCGATTTCTTACACACGTCCTCATCAGCCGTGATGCTTGCCACCCGAGTTACCATAATGCTGGCGGCCCGCGAACATCCTGCTGCCAGCACTCCGACCCCAAGCAGCACAACAAGGGACAGCGTAGAGCGCACAGCGTATAGCGTACAGATAAGCTGAACGCTCTTTTGGTGTGTTGTTTTCATTGGCCACTCCTTTCTAAACCACGAAACTTTGGATTACAGCGGCAATTTCCCGGTCGGATTTCCAGTCTGTGACGATGAGGCTGCGGGTCCTCAATATAAGATTATCCAACTGCTCGGTCGTCTTGTCAAAGACCTTGTGCAGGCCCCCTTGCACGGCGTGGCCATAATCTTTGCACTGGCGGTTGGGACCAGGCCCCGGGAACATTTGTAGAATCATTCCCAGAGCAGCCCGCCACAGTTCGGCTGGAATGAGACTGAAATCGCCCGCCTGTGCAGGGGCAACCTTGTCCCCACCAGAGCGGGGGTCGGCTGTCACCTTGTCAAAGGTCAAATGGTGCGGTCCCAGGGCTTCATGCCATCGTTTATCGGCGTCAAATACCTGGCGTATCCGCTGCTCCAAGCCGGCGGACGCATCAGACTGCGCTTCAACCTGGCGCAGCAGGCTCAACGTCTCATCGAGAACTACCGGCAGGCTGTTGGTGTCATCGACCAGCAGAATCCGTACCGCCATGACCGCCAGCGAGTACAAATCGCACGGACTGCTCAAGAGCGGTATCATCTCGAACGCGACGTCGGTAATGGGCACCCCTTCGGCGTTGCGCAGGTGCGAGACCCTGGCATCGTCTATCTTCTGCGCGACCGTTCGGAAGCGCCACTCGTTGGCGGCCAGAGCCGAATCCGCTTCGAGCTGCGCGTATAGGTTGATGTCACCGCAAGCCAGACCGAGTCGAAACCAGACCAGGTCGTTTCTTGCCATCTCGATCCGCTCGTGAGTTGTAAACGTGCCCTCAACGACGGTTGTGTCGGTCGTGTCGGGCAGAACCTGGCGAATCCGGACCGATGCCCGTCCGCGGGTCGGCAACGAGCTAATGAGCGGACGGTACACTGATGTTCCCACCGCCTGCGACGGCAGGTAGTACTGGAAATCGCTTCTTTCTATCGCCAGCGGAATTGCTTCACCAGGATCATTGAGCACTGCTCTGGCCGTCCAGAGAAAAGGAAGCCCTCGTCCCGGCTCGCCCAGCTCAACCTGCCAGCTCTCCGGGCTGATATTCAAAAGCGGCCGCTGGAGGTGGTAAACCATCGTACGCACCGATGAGACTAAATCGGCCAGCAGTCTGAGCTTAAGATAGAATGTTTCGATTACTCGGCCCGACCGACCCTCCGTTTCCAGGAAAAGCCAGCCGTCGGTAGTCCAGGTCGGTTCATCTTTCCTCAATGCCTTGACCGACTCACCGAGGTCAAGCACGGACCTTCCATGCTTCAGCCCGTCCCATGGCTTGCCGCTAATGATATCAACGAAGGTCTCAAGCCCGATTGGGACGTGTTTTTTCACCAGAAGCAGCCCGGCATGAGGGTTCAGGGGGACGATGTCAGCGGAGTCGCCGCAAATCTCGGACACCGGCCTGGTAGAATCGTTGGCGGGCGCTTCCGGAGTAGCCGGCACGAAAGATGAATCGTCTGCCAATTGCGGTACGTACAGGTAGCGATGTAAAGAGCTACCATAGCCTGGCAGAGCCTTGCGCTGCAGAAGCCCCTCGTCCGTGCACAGCTTCCAAGCGCCGCCCGAACCAGGGTCCACAGGATGAAACGCAGAACCCTTAGACAGATCCAGGAAAGTCGGCAGCGGATGCTCGGATTCCCACCCGGTTTTCACTATAGCTGGCCCGTCAAGCTGCTCGAATGCCTGACACTGCCGCCGCCACCGGCTATCCAGTACCGCGTTTGATAGCACCTGGCGGGCAGCGGAGACCGCCCCTGCAAAACCTGCACTATCCTGAATCCATAGCTCGAGCCATTCATGCACCTGCCCGCAGCCGTCGACAAGACATCCCAGGAATATTTTGGCGTCCATCCGGTCCCGAACGGCGACAAGGTGACCGGCAATGGACTCCGGCTCACGTCTGACCATAACACAAATCTTCATTACCGCCGACTTCTGGTCCTCGGAAATGGGTATGGCAACGTAACCGTCGGGTAATTGTTTAAGACAACTCTTGGCCTTGGAAAACGACACTGGTAACTTGCCTTAAAAACTTTCTATCGAGAGTATTCTCTACTCGTTAATTAGTACATTCGGCCAGTTACAGAAGTCACTTAAGCTCGTCTGCGGCCCATTCTATTCATCGGCTATTTGCTGTCAAGTAATAGTTCTTGCATATTCGTCTGCTTGCGTTACGATTACACTATAACGTCTGGTTGCCGACGAGGGTTGCCCCCGCCGATCGCTGAGAAAGGAATTCTGAGGCATTGCCAGGCAACGTCAGGTTCGTATTGTGGAGTAAGCAGCCATGTCCATGCAATTCTCTCCAGAAAAAATCGAGTTCCAATTGGGCACGCAAACCTCATTCGCTCCTCGCAAGGCAGCAGACGACACGCCGTTTTGCATCGCCGTGATGGGTGACTTCAGCGGCCGGGCCAATCGCGGCTGGCGCGAAACCGGTCGTTGCCTTGCTGCTCGGCGGCGAATCGCGGTGGATGTGGACAGCGTGGACGACCTGCCTGCGAAGATTGGCTGTGAAATTCATATTCCCTTGGGGAGCAAGGACGGCCCGCGCATTGGGCTGGAATTTGCCGGGCTGAGTGACTTCCACCCCGACCGGATATTTGACCGCCTGGAAATTTTTCAGAAGCTGAAGATGACCCGAAAGCTCGCGGCGGACCCGGCCACATTTGCCCAGGCCGCAGCGCAGGTGCGCTCGTGGGTCACAAGCCAGCCAGTAAGGCCTGAGTCCCGCCCGGAACAAGCCGAAAGCAGCGCGGCGTCAAAGGAATCTGACGCTGACACGATTGAACGGCTGCTTGGGAAGCCCGCGAGCGCAAAACCGCCCGCGCCGCCTGGCCGCCGGCTTGTTGACGTCGAAGCCCTTATCGGTGAGACCATAAAGCCTTACATCGTCCCTGCCCCGGACCCACAGCAGGCAGAACTGATCGAGCAGGTCGACCAGGCTATCAGCGGCCAGATGCGCGCGATTCTCCATGACCCGGACTTCCAACAGCTCGAATCGACATGGCGCATGCTGCACTTTCTGGCCAGCCAGGTGGAAACGGATGAGACGCTCAAAATCTATGCCATCGACGTGAGCAAGGCGGAGCTGGCGGCTGATCTGAGTTCGGCGGACAGCCTGCAATCGACCGGCACGTACCGGCTTATCGCCGAGCAAAGCGTCGGTGTGGCCGGTGCCCAGCCGTATGCGATCCTGGTCGGAGGCTACAGCTTTGACCAGACCGGCGAGGACATCAGCTTGCTGCGTCAGTTCGGTCGAGTCGTGCAGGCCGCGGGGGCTCCGTTCCTGGCCGCCGCCGATTCGCACTTTGCAGGCTGCTCTTCGCTGGCCGCTACGCCAGACCCGGATGACTGGAGATGGCGGACTGACCCGGCTGTAGTCAGCCTATGGCAGCAGCTTCGACGGTCGCCCGAGGCGGCCTATGTCGGACTGGTACTGCCCCGATTTCTGCTGCGCTTGCCGTACGGCAGGGACACCGACCCTATCGAGCGCTTCGATTTCGAGGAGTTCTCACCGTTGGCGGGCCACGAGCAGTACCTGTGGGGCAATTCGGCTGCTGTCTGTGCGTGCCTGCTGGCCTGGGCCTTTCGCGAATGCGGCTGGTCGCTGACGGGCGGCCTTGGCTGCGACTTGGCTGGCATACCCATGCACGTATATCGGTCCGATGGCGAAAAACGCGTCACGCCATGCGCAGAGACCATCCTGACCGAGCGGGCGATGCAGGTGCTTATCGGCAGGGGGCTGATGCCGGTGCTTTCGGTGAAAGGCCGGGATATGGTTCGCGTCCCGCGGTTTCAGTCGATAGCCGAGCCGCTCACTCCATTGGCCGGGCCCTGGCGGTAGAACAGGGTCGGCGTCAGCCGCCGATCATGACGGTGGGAAAACCAGCGACGATGGAGCCGCCGTGGGCGCAACTGTCACCCATACGGGCGGCGGGCTGACCGCCGATCAGAACGGTGGCCGAGCCTTTGACAATCGAGTCCGGCGGCCCGGCACACTGGGCCATATCGCCCATGCGAGCTGCGGGCATTCCGCCGATAAGAACGGTCGGACAACCGGGTCCCGTGATCGGCCCTCCGACATGGGGCTTAGGCCCATCGAACATCGGACACACGTGCATGTCAGTTAATCGCGCTGCCGGCGGCATGTTGGATTCTCCGTTTGTCTATAGACTGAGGTCGTCCCAGAGAAAATTCATGGCGGCAAGCTTGGTTTTCTCGTAAAGCTGCCGTTCTGTTCTTGTGAGCTTACCCTGTAAATAGAGTACTGCCTGGGCTGCCCGATTGACTATGGTGTCAGTCATAGGGTCCTGGCCCACCTTTTCCGGGTCAGCCTTTGCAATGACGTTTGCAAAAGCCGCATAAATGGGCTTGGGATCACCTTCCATCGCCTCTCGTCGCAGCATCCTGCCGGCCCAGGTAATCATAAGCTCGTCGCTGACGGGGGAACTGCCCAAGTAAATGTTGACAAGCTCTGCTCGGCGCTGGCCGGGGTCCATCGCCAGCAGTTTTTTCTTTGCATCAACAGCCGCAAGCGCCTGGGGAAGTTTGAGACGCTGGATGGCGGCGACCTGCTGGTAGGCACGCATACCGTTCTCGCTTTCCTTCTCAGCCGCCTTTCGCCTGTTGACTTCGTCGGCAATGCGTTTTGACAGCCGCTCAGGTGAGCCGGCCGGACTCAATACCACCAGCGTTTCCAGAAGCACATCAATGGCGTCAATTGCCTTTGGATGTCCGGCGAGCCTGGCATCAAAATATTGGGCAGCCTCATTGGCTTGCTCGCGCTTACCGACCTCGGCCACAGCCTGGATCGCGTAGGCTGATCTGGCAACGTCCGCACGCTCCTTTTCCTGTCCCGTTAGTACACGGCGAATGTGCGGCAGACAATCAGAGCTTTCGTAGAAGCGCAATACTCTGACCGTTTTGCCATAAGCATCCGGCGGTGAATCGAGCTTGAGCTGTTCCACAATGACCTGCGAAACCAGGTCCGGGTCTATGCCGCGTGGTACGCGCGGACCCGCACGGAAACCGCCGAAAATATAGTTGCGCAAGAGTTCACGGCCCTGTGCTTCATTATACCGAACCGTCGTAATTCTCATTGCAGGGATTTCTTTTTTACTTTCTTGACCGTTCATGCGTTCTGGCCTTTCGGTAAGCTGGCAGCCATTGAACATTTGGACCACGATAATAATGCCAACAAGAGTCCAGCGTCGTATTGTGTTTGAGCTTCTCTGCCAAGGGACTTCTTTATTCATCGGCTTTTTATTTGTGCATATTTTCCCGTTTTCGGATATGTCATTCACGGTATTTAATATCAGCCGTTTCTTTACCATGCCTCTGTTACTGACCCGCTGCGGTCGCGGAAACGCTGGGCCATGTTAATGCTCTGAGAAATGCTTGCTCCCACGGTCGGTTGGGCCGGGTCCCAGTATGCGTATCTGACCATTACGGGAGCATCAAAGATGCGTTTGGTGGCGTCGACCGGGTGTTGTGTGGATAGAACGACCCCGCCTCTCATCAGACAGGTCGAATCATGCGGGCTGCCGCTGTCGATGTGGAACGCATCCGGCAGCACATGTCCTGCCTCGTGTGGATAAAGCCAGGGATGGTTGTCACTTCCGTCCATAACATTGCTGGCAGCCTGGGCAAAAAAAGCCCAGCGGATAGGTGAATCGGGCCGGTAGTCGGCACCCAGGTCTGTGTGGGGTATGATGCCCAGGCCCCCGAAGGCCGTGAACTCCCGGCAGACGTACACATCGAGCCGGTCATCGGTCCCCGGCCCTTCGCGGATCAGGCGTCGCAGGCTGGGATTAAGCAGCGGCAGCGAATTTGAAATGGCGCCGTCAACGTTTGTTATATTGACCCGTGCTACATCGAGAGTGATTCCGGCGCCGGCTGTCAGATTCTCGTTTTCTATCATAACCCGGCGGTTGTCGGTCCGGGTGATAAGCACATCATACGAGCGGTTGGTGGCCGTGAACCCGCGCGCGTTACGGAACGCTTCGGCTCTGAAGATATTGCCCGGCAGCGCGCCGACCGCCGTCACAATGGCGTTGGCTACTTGCTCCGGCGTCCAGCCGTTCGTGAGGTTTACCGTGACATTGGGCCTTGCATCAGCCGCCGTTAGCCCGGCGGCGGTGGCGGCGGCCTCAGCATCGGCGACATCCCCAGGCGGTAAGCCTAACCGGAAGGTGATCGTGTAGGGTCCCCCGGTTGTGGATACGGGCCTGCCGTGCTCTTCGCTGATTGCAATCATATTGTCCGGCGGCGGGTCAAGAAATTCGATCTCAGGACCTCCGGTGCGACAAGCTACGAGCTTGGGGGCCATGCTGATCTGAGCATAGGCTCGACGGAACCACTTCATGGTACGCCGGCGAACATGCTGCTCGGTGATGTTGGCGGCGTTTGCCCCGCCAACGGATTCCTTGAATACGTGGACACAGAGTCTGATGCGTTGACGAATGTCCTCGAACGGCAGTTCGGCGGCGATGGTACACTTGTGCTGGCCAGCCGGCGCGGGGCAACTGCGCAACTGGTACGTGGCACGAATTCTCTGGTCGAGAATCTCAATCTTGTCATTAGCGCCGTTATTGCCGTCAGCCATATCGGTCGTCAGCAATGTCTGAGACGTGCCGGACAGCGCATTAAAATCCTCATCATCGACGACCAGGCGCATATATCGTGAGCGGAAACGCACCTGGCTGCTGGAACTTACTTGTTGACAGGTCACCGTGATTTGCCGCATGTTCGCGTCCGGATCAGTATTGGCAAAACTTGCATGCCGTTCAACACTTCCATCGGCGGCATAGATCGGCTTCAAGGCCTCCAAGGTAACATCGACCGTATTGTTTCCTGCGCCGGGATCCACAACCTCGATTTTGAACGTGTCCGGGTCGGCGTGTGCATGGGCATTAAATCCATAAGTTGTCGGCATCGTTCGAGTACCATTCGTCCCTGCCCTGTTCGTGACATAATTGCTCGCGTTCAGGAACGTCAGCGAATCATCATCTTCATACAGCCGATCCTGCGAGCCGTGAATGAAACGGATTTCAGGCTCGGGAACGCCAAGCTCCTCGAATACATGCTCTGCTTCGGTTGCGCCTTCCTCTTCTTCCTCCTCCGGATCGGGGATAGTCACCGCGTCCCCTGCACGCAGAGGCCGGTTAAGGTACTCGCTATTGGCTGGCTCGTTACGGAGCGGCTCGCAGTTGGGGAACCCGGCTGCGATCGCCAGCCCGCACAGTGTGTCACCATCTTGAGCTGTTACAATTTCGGGCATATTCTCTTACTTCTAATAATTTGCACGGACGCTGCCGAGCAAAAAGACTCTGCTCGTGGTCTGTCCGCCACACAACAGAAACGCTTGCTATTTACGCTTACACGCACTACGGTCCAGACCGGGGAACACTATTTTGCACTTTCCCGGCTCGATGCCGTCCACGCGGGCATAGCCCTTCTCGTCAAGGGTCCCTTCGGCGGCGGTCTGGCCATCCGGCAGGATAACCTTATACTCACGGCCTGGGATAGGGTGGCCCTCTTGATCAACCAACTTTATGTCGATCCAGCTTTTCTTTTGCTCTTTTTCTTCTTTGGTTTCGGGCGGCTTATGAGGCTTGACCTTCTGCGAGCCGTATTTGCCGGATTTCGTCTTGGCCTGCTCAGCCTTGATTTCGGCCACCTTGCCGGGATCGGCAACGTCGGCGTCTTCAGCCTTTTTCGGCGCCGCCGGTGAGACTGCTGTGCACGCCTTTCCGCTCTTCTTACCCATCTCAGATACAATCCTCTATCAGTTGATCTTGACTATACCACCCTTGACTTCGGTCACGGCCTTTCCGCTGACCTGAACTTGCGCGCCATCGATTTTCAACTGGCCGGCCGTATTTATTTCAATGGTGCCCGCCTCGATGGCGATGTGAGAGCCGCCTACGCTGAGCGTTATATTCTGCATACCTTCGATAACCACGTTCTGGGCTTTGAGGTAATAGTCCTTCGTGGTCTGCTCAGAGTGGCTCT
>CAZPJZ010000032.1:0-12496 GCA_964586995.1 uncultured Pirellulales bacterium
CCGGGCAGCGCTGCACACTGACTCGCGGTGTGGCGGCCAACATGGACGATGACGGGATCGATACGCTCGGCTCGGAAGTCACCATCGAAGACTTCATCGTGCGCGACTGCAAGGATAAAGGCATCAGCGTATACGGCGGCGACGTAGACATTAAACGTTGCCTAATTGTCGAGAACAACCGGGCGCCCGAAGACCCGACCATCGCCACGATCGCGACCAAGACACTCGAAGGCGCTACGGCGGTGGTCAACATCGACCACACGACGATAGTCACGTCCAAAGTGCCCGGATATGTCGATATCGGAATCCAATCTCATAACAAGTACGGCGTCAGCAGTGGGACGATCATCTACAACGTGACCAATTCGATTATCGATGCCACCAACCCTGTTGATGTGCAGGCCCCGTATCTCGAGTCGGACGTTCACGTCAGCTACTGCGACGTTTTCGGCGAAGCGTGGCCTGGCGTTGGTAACATCGGAGCCGATCCGCTGTTCGTGGACCCGGCCAATCACAACTACCGGCTTCAGACCGCCTCGCCGTGTGTCGACGCGGGCGACCCGGCAGCCGAGCGCGATCCCGATCAAACGGTGGCCGACCAGGGATACTACTGGCTCGACCAAAGATCGAACGACCCGCCGCAAGGCTCGCTGACGGAGAACACGACCTGGAAGGCCGAAGAAGGGCCCTACCGTATCACGGGCGAGCTTACCGTCCCGGCCACAGTTACGCTGACTATTACGCCGGGCACAACCGTATTCTTTGAGCCGGGTGCGAAGATGACCATTCTTGGCCGCCTAATCGCAGAAGGTACGCCATACGAGTTGATCCGCTTCACTCGCACGCCGGGCGCCAGCGGCACCTGGGATGGCTTGCAGTTCGTCAATACCATGAGCGATAACCGCATTGCCTACGCGGTGGTCGAATATGGCCGCACGGACGACGGCATGATAGGTCTGGCCAACTCCAATCTGTTGCTCGACCACGTTACGCTTGACCACACGACGCTGTACCGCATACGCACGGTCGATTCATCGTTGATTGTCCGCCATTCCGTTTTCACCGATACGTGCGCCCCCGGTGAGGTGCCTACTGACAACCGCACCGAGCATATCTGGGGCAGTGGCATCGCTGAGGGCGGTCAGCTTATCATAGAGGGCAACGTGTTCGGGACTACGCCGGGCCATAACGATGCTATTGACTTCGACGGCGCAATCCGGCCCGATCCCATCCCGCAGATTCTGGACAACATCTTCCTCGGAGGCGGCGACGATGCGCTGGACCTGCAGACCGATGCCCATATTGAGGGCAACGTGTTCATGAACTATACCAAGGACCAGTACAATAAGGCCTCCGGCGAGTCGAACGGCGTTTCTGCCGGCGGTGGGCGAGAGTACACGATGGTCCGAAACGTATTCTATAACGTCCAGCACGTCGCACAGGTCAAGGACGATGCGTTCCTCACGTTTGTGAATAATACGGCAGTTGGCGTTTCAGGGGCGGCGATATATTTTGACCTGCGTTTGCCGGGGCGAAGTCCCGGCCGCGGCGCCTATGTCGATGGCAGCATCTTCTCAGGTGCGCCATCTGTCTTTGAAGGCGTCACCGATCTTGTAGACCTGACGGTCAATCGTTCGCTTATTTCCTCGGCGTGGCAGTCGTTCGGCCAAGGCAATATCGACGCGGACCCGCTGTTTGTGGATGAGCAGAGCGACTGGCGTCTGAAGCCCGACTCGCCGGCCATTGGTACTGGACCCTGCGGACTGGATATGGGCGCCTACGTTCCCAGCGGAGCGGCTGTCTGCGGCGAACCGGATGGAGTAACCTACCGCAGCAGTGCCACGCTCACGGTCGCCGGCCCCGGCATCACGCATTACAAATACTCTATCAACAGTCCCAACGGGCCTTGGAGTCAGGACAGGCCGGTCGAGGTGCCTGTCGAGCTTAGCAGCTTACTTAATGGACGGTCTTACACGGTCTATGTGCTGGGCAAGAATTCCGCCGGCGTCTGGCAAAGCACGCCCGCCGCATCGCGGACCTGGACGGTGGACACATCTTATTGGCGGCTGGTGATCAATGAGGTGCTGGCGATTAACCAGTCAGCGGAAACAGGAGCGATATTTGCCGATCTGTTCGAGCTGTTCTATGATGGCCCTGGCTCGCTGGACTTATCCGGCATGAGCATAAGCGATGATCCTGCTGAGCCGCGAAAGTTTGTCTTCCCCGCCGGCGTTAATATGAATCCGGGTGAGTATCTGGTTCTCTACGCTGATGCTAACACCAGTACATCAGGCATACATTTAGGTTTTGCCCTGGATAAGGATGGCGATTGTGTCTATCTCTATGACAACGCCGGTGTGCTGCTCGATTCGGTGGAGTTTGGCCTGCAACTGCCGAACTTATCCATCGGTCGAATGGGCTATGGCGACAAATGGCATTTGACCGTTCCCACGTTTGGGCAGGCCAATGTGGCTCAGCCGCTCGGCGATCCGGATAGGCTCAAGATCAACGAGTGGTTTGCCAATGGCGAGGTGTTATTCGAGGATGACTTCATCGAGCTTTACAATCCTGGCGCTCTTCCGGTGGCCCTTGCCGGTCTGTATTTGACGGACAATCCGGTGACTCAGCCCGCCAAATGTCGGATCGGTCCTTTGAGTTTTATTGCCGGCAGTGGTTTTGCGGTGTTTACGGCGGATGATAGTAATAGTCCCGGCCATGTCAATTTCAAGCTCTCAGCCGATGGCGAAATCATTGCTTTGTTTGATGGTAGGGCGGGCTTTAGCCCACCGATAAGTGAGCCCCACCCTACGGAGATTGACAAGGTGCTTTACGGTCCGCAGACAACGGATGTTTCGCAGGGCCGGGCTCCTGATGGGGCAAAGACTTTCCAGTTCTTTGTGCTGCCTACACCCGGCGTTGCCAATCCGGCTTCGACCACCGTCAATACTACTCTGGTTGCCGAAAGTGCGGCCAAGAGAGTGCTCGTGCCGACCGCTGACATCGGCGACGCCTGGAGGGCCGCCGACGATTTCAACGACCTGAGCTGGGCCATTTGCGACGGCCCGCCTGGCGGAGTGGGCTATGAGAGAGGCTCAGGTTATGGCAGCTACATCAGCCTGGATGTCCAGACCCAGATGTACAACCGCAATGCAAGCTGTTATGTCCGGATTCCGTTTGTTCTCAGTAGTGACCCAGGCCAGCTCAGTCGTATGGTGCTGAGGGTGCGATATGATGACGGTTTCGTCGCCTACCTTAATGGCACTGAGGTAGCCAGGCGTAATTTCACCGGCACGCCGCGATGGGACTCCGCCGCCAGCCGGACCCACAATGATGCTGATGCGGTTGTTCTCGAAGACATCGATATATCCGGTCACATCGGTATCCTGCGGCCGGGTAGTAACATACTTGCCATTCAGGGTCTGAACACTCCGGTTGGCAGCTCAGACTTTCTTATTTCTGCTGAGCTGGCTGGCACTATAATCAGCTCGCAGGATCAGTACATTGCCAATGCTGTGGCACTACTGGAGGGCCTTCGGGTCACCGAGCTAATGTACCATGCCGAGGATGGCAGTGATTTTGACTTTATTGAGCTGCAGAACATCAGTAATGTGACGCTGGACCTGACGGGCGTACGCCTGACACAAGGCATTGAGTTTGTCTTTCCGCAGATGCAGCTCGGTCCCGGTGAATTTGTAGTGGTGGTTAGTGATCTGGCTGCTTTTCGGTCGGCCTACGGCAGCGCTGCAAAAGTCGCCGGGTCGTATTCGGGCAATCTGAGTAATGGCGGTGAGGATATACTGCTGCAGTTGCCCTTGCCGTTGGAGGCGGCGATCATGCGATTTACCTACAGCGATGCGTGGTATCCGACGACCGATGGCGGCGGGCAGTCGCTGCTTATTGTAGACCCGACGGCACATCCGGCTACCTGGAGCTTTGCCGATAGCTGGCAGCCGGCCGACCCTACGCCCGGCCGACCGTGAGATGCTATCGTGGGGGGCCGCGTTCTCCGGTGGCCTGGCACGCATTTCTGCCACGAAGGCACCAAGACACGAAGTTTTATCTTTATTGCTATGAATTTCTTTGTGCCTTTGTGTCTTCGTGGCCAGGAGAAATCGGCGTAGAGCGGATAGCGTACAGACTGAACGCTCCACGCTCCACCCTGTACGCTGATCATCGAGAGCTCCTTTGTGACTCTTGCCCGCCGCGGCGGGTTAATGTCCCCTGCTCCCCGCGTCTGCGGGTAAACGTCTTCACCGGGTTCAAAAATCGAAGTTGGGCATACTTTGGAAAGCAAAACTGCGACAGCCATTTTGCTTTTCAATCCCTCACAGCAGCAGCACGCGCAGACTACTATTGGAGCAAATCCTAAGCCGGAACTTTACAACGTTAATATATGTCCAACTTCGATTTTTTCCCAGGCAGGCTTGCCCCCGCGCAGGCGGGGGTGGCTAAGGCCTGGAGCGGCGTTTATCACATCACGGGCCGCCTTTGTACTTTGTCCAGAGGTCCGGGAAGAATTCCTTTGCCTTGGCCTCGAGCTCCTGGTCGCTGATAGCGGTTAGTCGACCTTGCTGCTCGTATTGGTCCATGACCCAGCGGGCCAGCTTGTGTACCTTGATTTTACTGATGCGCTCGTCACCCTTGAGGCCAAAGAACTCGTTGAGCCAATGGGCCACGCCGTCAGCGCCGCTCTTGTCGGTTATGGCAACGCGCGGAGGAGTGCCCAGTAGCTTCTCGGTATCGAAGATATTGTATATTCGCTCATCCTGCCGAAGTCCGCCGGCGTGGATGCCGGCCCGGGTGGTATTGAAAGCTCTGCCGGCAAATGGATAGTTTGCCGGGATCGGCAGCCCGATGGACCGCATATAGTCGGCAAGTTCGGTGATCACCCGTGTGTCGATCCCACAGATGTCGCCTTTGAGTGCTATGTACTCAAAAACAGCTCCCTCCAGCGGGGGATTTCCGGTCCGCTCGCCGAAGCCGAAGATGGTGGTGTTCACGGCGTTGCAGCCGTACAGCCAGGCGGTCGCCCCATTGACGTGGACCTTATGAAAGTCATTGTGGCCGTGCCATTCCAGCCGGTCGCTGGGGACGCCACACTCTCGATTGAGCTTGTAAATCAGCTTGGGGATGCTCCTGGGCAGTTCAGCGCCGGGATAGCTGACTGCGAAGCCCATCGTGTCACACAGCCGAATCTTGACGGACTGTTCCTCCGGCACCTGCCGGCTCATCTCCATCAGGCGGTCCACGAACGGCAGGACAAAGCCTTCGATGTCGGCGCGGGTAAGGTCTTCCAGATGGCACCGAGGCCGGACGCCGGCCTCAAAGGCTGCATCTACCACCTCGCAGTATTTGTCCATGCACTCGGTCCTGCTGCGGAACTTCGACTTGTGAAAGATATGGTAGTCAGAGCAGCTTGTTAGCATACCGGTCTCTTTCAGGCCGGCTTCTTTGACCAGCCGAAAGTCGCCCTTAACTGCGCGTATCCAGCCGGTACACTCCGGATATTTGTGCCCGAGCGCCCGACATCTGTCCAAGGTTTCCCGATCGTTCTTTGTATACAGAAAGAACTCGGTCTGCCGTATCACTCCGTTCGGCCCCCCGAGACGCGACAGAAGGTCATAAATCCGCACCATCTGCTCGACCGTATAGGGGGGGCGCGCCTGCTGTCCATCCCGAAACGTCGTATCGGTTATCACTAGGTCTCTGTCCCTGACGGAGCGGAAGTCAAATTCGACCGCCTCGCCGTCGATATACTCGACCACCGGGCTGTCGAATCGAATCAGCGGCGGCAGACTGTACGGGAACATCTCCTCCAGCAGGTTTGGCGCTTCGGCATCGACAAGAGGATGTGACTTCTTTGTTTTACCCATCGACGATCCTTTCATCTACAGACGGACCTCACTCTTCCAGCTTAACACCTTGTTCCTTGCATACCTGCGTGATGAACTCCACGGCGCCGCCGACGGTCTCCACCGCTAATGCCGCATCTTCATCCATCTCGATGCCGAATTCTTCCTCGAACATGGCGACCAGCTCAATCGATTGGACGCTCTCGGCTCCCAGGTCCTCTGTGAAGCTGTGCTCTGGCTTAATCTCGTCTGGCTCCAGTCCCAGGACTCGAGCCGTCACTGCCCGGACACGTTCTTCAACTGTTGCCATCGTTTCGTCTCCTGATCTGCTGATGTTACTTTAACATTGCCTTTCGGCCTCTTCTGACCGCCTCGTTTCGGGCGGGCGCCGTCATCTCGAAGATAGCGTCCCACATTTCTTGTTCAGCCGCTGTCCATTTGCAGCCGCGCCGACTCATGGCCACCTCCGCCGTCTCATATAACCTCGTCTTACCGAATCCCTTGGTTACGGCACCTTCAACGAACCACGCAAACGAGGGAATGAACTTCGGCAGCGGCTTGCCCGTTGCCATGATGATGGCCATAGCCCCAACATACGAGCCCGTATTGAGCAGCGTGCCGATTGACGTTTTGGTGTGGTCCCCGATCAGGGAGCCGACCTTCGGCGACCCGGTATCGATGGACCTTCGCCCTTCGAAGGTGACAGAGACCGTCGAATAGTCGTTCTTCAGGTCGCTATTAGTCGTCAGTGCACCCAGATTCACCCACTGGCCAACATAGCTGTGTCCAATGAATCCATCATGGTACTTGTTCGAGTACCCGTGAATGATGGACTCTTCCATTTCCCCGCCGATGCGGCAGCACGGGCCTATCGTATTGCCGCTGCGGCACTTGGCTCCCAGCAGGATTGATTCTTTGCCGATGTAGCAGGGGCCTTCAATTCGGCTGAAAGGCTGTATCTCCGCCCCCTCGTCGATGTAAACGGGACCGTTTTCAGCGTCGATAACGACCATCGGGTGCACCCTGGCCCGTGGTCCCACGAAGATGTCCGTCTTACTGCCGAGAATTTCCCCGGGCTGCTCTACCTTTCCTTCGATTCCACATTTTCCTGCTGCAGCAAAATCAGCGGCTATCTGCTCCGGGTTGACCAGGACCAGTTCCCAGATATATTGCCACTTAGGCAGCTTACAGGGTACGTTCGGCAGGGTTGCCTTGGCGGACGCGGTAAAAGACTGGATATCGTTCGCTGCGAGCCTCTTGAGGCTGCCCTTGATGATCCGGGCGTAGGTCAGCCGCCCCTGCTCGTCCAGCCCGACTTCGCTGTTGCCCTTGGCTGGCACATTGAGAAGGTCTGCCTTAACCAGAGGATCCACGATAAATAGGTCGTCGCCCGACAGAGCCGATGGGTCGTTCACCGGGCTTGTTACACGTGCTCGGTATACCTCGGCCATGTAGTCCGGGACAAAATAGGCAACACTGTCCGGGTTGACCTTGGCGGTCAGCTTGCTCTCCAGCGAATTCATGCCGCACCAAAGGTCCCAGAGCGGACGGCTCAGCGCAATAGGAAAAAAGTTCTGCCTGACTTCATCCGACCTGTCAATCAAAATTAGCCGCATAGACAATCCTAATATCATCGATTAACTGAAGCAGGCGGAATTCTAACAGACTGCCTACCCGGCGTCAACCAGACTGTGGACCATAACGGTGAGCTTGTCGGCATAAATCACTACGATGCAGGAGACTACCCACAGTACAAAGCCGATCTGAAAGGGCAAATCGCTCAGGATAAGCTCTACCGGGTCTGAGAATCTGCCCTCTTGCGTCAGCGCGCTGAAGCGGAAAATGCAGTACAACACCAGAGGAGTAGTGTAGACAAGGTTATTGCTGCCGAAAAGCCGCAGGGTCCGGTCGTCCATCGCGTATAGCAGGAAGCATATCACGGCCAGACCGCTGGTTACATCGAGCATGTGGGCCAGCAATTCGGGTGTATAGCTACCGAGTGTCTTGCGAAACGCCTCGCTGTTTTCGCTGAGCTGGGCTATTTCTGTGCGGCGTTTGCCGAAAGCCAGGAACAGGCACAGGGCGAAAGTACAGATAACCAGCCAGGGAGAGATGAATACGTGCACGACGACGGCTCCGGCAATGGCTCGCAGACAGAAGCCGACTGCTATTACCACGCAGTCCAGAATCATTACTGTCCGCAGCGAAAGCGAATAAAGAGCCATCAATAAAATGTACGCCACGATAATAACAGTCAGTCCAGGCGTGAGCAGATAGCTAAAGGCAATCGCCCCGGCGGCACACACAAACGAGAGCACGGTGGCGGCAGGAATGGGCACGATTCCGGCTGCAATTGGTCTATTGCATTTCTTCGGGTGCAGGGCGTCTGTCTTACGATCAAGTATATCGTTGAAAATATAGATGGCGGACGCGGCCAGGCAGAAACATAGGAAAGCGCCGACTGCGCTGCCGACAGCCCAAAGGACTTCATCCTTTGAGCCAAGGAGCTTCTTGCCAAATATAAGGGCGGCGAAAACGAACACGTTCTTGGTCCAGTGCAGTGGACGCATTATCCGAAGCAATTGCATACTTGACCTTTCCGTGTCCGCGAAAACTCAAAAATCAAAACTCAAAATCGCCTGCGCGACGCGGTCTTTCATTCCGTCGGTAAGTTCCGGGTAGATCGGGATGGCCAGGATGTCGTTTGCCGCCTTTTCAGCTTCGGCAAGGCTGCCTTGTGCGTAACCCAGCTTGGCGAAGCACTCCTGCAAGTGAGCCGGCACCGGATAGTATATTTCACAGCCAATGCCTTGTTCTTTCAAGTAGGCAGCCAGTTCATCACGTCTTGGCACACGAATGCAATACTGGTTATAGATGGATGTGCAGTCCTTGCTGACGTAAGGCGTCTGCACGACCGTGCCTTCGAATCTCTGATTATAATAAGCAGCGTTCCGCCGGCGCGCCTCGGACCAGCTATCCAGATGTGGCAGCTTAACCAGAAGAGCCGCGGCCTGTATTGGATCCAGACGGAAGTTGCCGCCGATGAATTTGTGATAGTATTTGGGATTGGCGCCGTGGTTCCGCATGATTTTGAGCCTGTTGTAAAGGGCCTCATCGTTAGTGACGGTCATACCGCCGTCGCCTACGCCTCCCAGATTCTTGCTCGGAAAGAAGCTGAAGCAGCCCACGGTTCCGATGCTGCCGGCCTTTTTGCCTTTGTAGGTGCTCGTTATGGATTGAGCCGCATCCTCGATCACGGCCAGATTGTATTTGCGTGCCAGTTCCATAATCGGGTCCATCTCTGCCATCTGCCCGAACAGATGCACCGGCATGATTGCCTTGGTTTTTTCGGTAATCGCCGGCTCAATCAGCTCTGGATTTATGTTGAAGGTCCTCGGATCGATATCCACGAACACGGGCTTGGCGCCCACCCGGACAATGCAACCGACCGTGGAGAAGAACGTGAAAGGAGTCGTGATGACCTCGTCGCCGTGGCCGATCTCCAAACTCATCAGGCTGTTCAATATGGCATCTGTGCCGCTTGAGGTTCCGACGGCATATTTGCAGTCGCTCAAGGCCGCTATTCTCTCTTCCAACTCTTCAACTTTCGGACCTCCTATACATCGCTGAGATTCGAGCACCTCGGACACGGCGCTGAGGACTTCATCTTTTATCGTGGCATACTGCGCCTTCAAATCTAATAGCGGTACATGCATTTTTCGGCCTTCCTTGTCCTATGAGGATAGTAACTTGCTTTTGATATCGCGATATGAGATTTTGCCTATCGCTTCCTGCGGCGGCAGGGGGGCTTCCTCGTCCAGATCAAGGCAGCGCACGACACCCGGTGCCACTTCCTTATAGTGGTAGCCGCTCTCCGGACAAACCATTATGCCCTCGGAGTCCGGGGCCGGCAGGCCAATGCCGTGTCGGCTCACCCAGCCGGTTTGTCTGCCCGGGATGCCCTTGATTAAAGCATAGTCCGGCACGTCCCTGGTGACGACCGCACCGGCGGCGACAAAACAATACCGTCCAAGCTCGACCCCGCAAACAATAGTCGCATTTGCCCCTACCGTAGAGCCGCGCCGAATGGTCGTCTTTTCGTAAAGGTCGTGGCGCACAATCTGCGACCGGGGATTGGAGACATTCGTCAGGACGCAACTTGGCCCAAGAAAAACGTCATCTTCAATTGTTGTGCCCGTGTAAATTGAAACGTTGTTCTGCACCTTCACGTTGTTGCCCATGACTACGTCGTTGGCTACGAGTACGTTCTGACCGAGTATGCAGTCCTGGCCGATCTTGGCCCCTTTCATGATGTGCGAGAAGTGCCATATTTTGGTGCCTTTGCCGACCTCGCAGCCCTCATCAACACAGGCAGTTTTGTGGACGAAATACGGCTTTTGCTCGGCGGCAGTGATGGGCCTTGCCACTGAAACGAAAGAGTTTTCCTCCATCGACTGCTGACACTTCCGCAGGATTTTGAGTACTTGCAGGCCCTCTTTGCCGTCGCTGCGAGGCTGCCTTCGTGATTGGACGCATTCCAGAAAATGCTCGCATTCCGCCCTGAGGGGCTCTTTGGCCTCGATGGGGACGGGCTCACCCTGTGCTTTGACCGCCACCGGGACTCTGTCTTTCCAGCTTATTTTGTGTGGGTAGACCACCAGCTTGTCGTCGGCGGTATCATCGAAGACAGCCATTCTCTCCGAGCCTATGACCACCAGTCGCTGCTCCTTAAACGGATGGAGCCAACTGACGAAGATGTGTGCCTGGACGCCGCTGGGGAATACGAACTGGCTCATCGTGATATCTGCGATGTTCGGATGCAGATAAGTGGCCCCGTTGCAGGAAACAGCGCATGGCTGCTCGTTCAGAAGTGCCAACATGACCGAGATATCGTGCGGGGCAAAGCTCCAGAGGATGTTCTCCTCGGTGCGGATCTTGCCTATGTTGAGCCGGTTAGAGTACAAGTATTGTATCTTGCCAAGCTCTCCTCTGTTGATAAGGTCGCCACATTTAATGACGGCTGGGTGGTACAGTAAGATGTGACCTACCATCAATATTCTGCTGTTCTTTGATGTTAGCTCAACCAACTCCTCGCCTTGCCATACCTGCAAGGCCAAGGGTTTCTCCATGAAAACGTCCTTTCCGGCCTGCAGCGCAGCTCGAGCAATGTCGAAGTGCGTGATTGCAGGGGTAGCGACCGCAACGGCTGCAATCTGGGTATCATTCAGCACCGACTCCAGAGAGGAAGTAAAATTCGTATCCGGGTACTTTTCTTTTGCCCAGGGTTCCCTGGTCGGATCGGTATCGCAGATGAGACGCAAGGCGCCAAGGTCGTGAAAGTTCCTCACAAGGTTCTTGCCCCAGTAGCCGCATCCTGCGACGGCTATATTTGCCATAACTGATATTCCTTTCATTTCTTCGAAGCCTATTTTCGGCCGTCCGTGCACATTGCTTCACATTGTCCACATGGCACGATTCGATCGACCCACAAAGGCAGGCCGACTATATTATTGTGAGCAAGCATTCTTGTCGATAGATTTTTTTCAGGCGGCAGACACCTGGCTGGCAGATAGGCAAGCAGGGGGCATGTTTGCAGGTGGGGGCATTAGTTGTTACTATTTGTATTGGAGTCGATAGTTATCGGCCTTGCTGCCGCGATGACGATGTCGCAAACGGTAAGACGCGCCAAGAAGCAGGTTTTTGAGCATGGGCTATCCGTCCAGTCAGCCAACGACAGGTGCCCCGACCCCTGAAGCGGAGCCGGTTCAATCTCTTGGCAGCGAGGTACCGCGATTCAACAGGTCACTCCTTGTCGAGACTGTTTTTGTTACGGCCACTGTAATCTTAGCTCTCAGGCTCTTGTTGCCTGGTGCTGCTTCTGGTGCCGGCTGGTTTTTTGCGCCTGGTGTTTTGGCCGCAGCGGCCCTTGTCCCGACGGCGATCAGAAAACGCCGGTTTATCCAGCTTGGTTTCAACGCGGAGCATTTTTGGTATTCGCTCATACTTGTTGGCTGTGTTTGCGCCGCTGCTTTTCCTGCTTTACTTGCGGCCGCATGGCTGCTGAGACTCTATGGCCTACAGTTGCCTCTGCGGCCCGTGCTGCCGCCAGGGCAAAGCTGGGCTGGTTGGCTGTTGTATCAATTCCTGTATGTGGCAGTGGCTGAAGAAGTGTATTTCAGAGGTTATTTCCAGGGCAACATCCTAGTCTTGGCAGGTAGGCTGAAAGAGGGTCGGTATGGATTGTGGGGATATTCAAGCATTGTTTTATCGGCTCTCTGTTTCGCAGTCGCTCACGTGGCAGTTCGCGGCCAGATAGGGGCGGCCGCAACCTTTGTACCCGGCCTGCTACTTGGCTGGCTTTTTGCCCGCACTCGGTCGCTGGTGGCGCCGATTTTGTTTCATGGGCTGGCCAATACCTGGTATTTAGTCATTTTCGGCCTTGTGGCAACTGCGTGAGCGCATAAATCCCTTGCCCTGATAGACATCTCTGCACGAACGGGTGTTTATAGGACTTTTTGCTTGACGTTGTTGCCAGAAGCGGTTAGACTAAATCAAATTTTGTCACGGAGATAGGGCTCGCTTGAGGCGGTCGCCGAGGCGTCAATTTGTCCCGGCCCCCTGTGATCGCTTCCATAGCCCCATAA
>CAZPJZ010000033.1:0-12078 GCA_964586995.1 uncultured Pirellulales bacterium
AAATTCGCGGTCCTTGATTCTGTAGTAGTCCCTGTAAAACGGCGCTTCCAAAGCCGGGCTGATGAGGTTGCGGCCTAAGATGGCTGCCCGGTGCGCGCACTTGCAGTGAGCCCGGTATCCTTTGTGAGGCACCGCTTCAAAGGCAATCTCGAATTTACTCTTCTGCTTCCACCATTGCGCCACCTCCTCCATGCCAGTAACCCAGACGTCCCGTTTTGAGTACAGGGCCTCGTCGAGCAGCCTCTCCATGGCCAGTCTGCAGATCGGAAATCTTTCTGGATGTAGCTGCAGAACAAAAATATCTCCGCGCCGATGAGTACTGTCGAGTATGCGGCTCCAGATGCGGCTGATTTCATTCGAGTCCTTAATGCCGAGCCTATCTACCAGTATTTCGTCGTCCGGAAGAGCGATAGGAATACTGACGACTTGGCCATCGAGGCGGGGGATTACGACGCTTGCTTCGGCATCGAGAGGGTTGTACAGCGTCTGAATGGCATGCTCCATGAATTGTCTTAGCCTGGATGGAGGAGAACGCCTGAGATCGTTCCACAAAAAGGTCTCGTTGCTTTCCCACAACAGGTTGTTTTGTTGAACGGCCTGATTTGTATGACCGTTCCAGCTCAGGTAAGGAGCTCGGAAGCCGCAAGCATGTACCCGGAGCTCTTCGAAGACGTCTTTGGCCTTGCGGATTTCGTTGACCTGCTCGTTCAGATCCAGAGGTCTGAAGTTCTTGTGTGTGTGGCCGTGAAGGGCGAATTCAAGGTTTGCGTCGCAGAGGCAGTTGAGGAGCTTGCGGTGCCTTCTCAGGACCAGAGCCGGAGTGATTATAGCCGGTCTATATTTGTACTTCTTGCCGATTTGATCGATCTGCAGAACCACGTCTTTCATTTTGTCTCCGGACAGATCGAACCGTCTGATGAGTGTTTCCAGGCGCAGACCAAGGCCGACCAATCCTTTTGTCTCAAGGACAAAAGCCAGGTATTCACGAAGTCTGCGTATTTTTAGCACCACTCTCCCCTCACCAGGCAAATGGTAAGCTGCATGACCGGTGTCAGGTTTCAACCTGACAAGGGCTTTGCCACCCTATCCCATGTGCCTGTAAAGAATCACGCCGCACGCACGCAGCAGCGGGATTGGCATGGCTCTGAAGATATAACGATAGCCTTTTCCCACAGGCCGAGCTGCGGTCACAAAGGCATCTCGCTGCAAGTCGTACCGGTAGTAATTAAGGACCTGCTCATTTGCGCCCCAACTTATCTTGAATCTTCGAAGCCCCGGATTATCCAGATCGGTCCTGCCGAAGCACATGCTCCGGTATCCGTTCTGAGCGTGCCACTTGATGGCTTCCCATATCAGCAAGTTGTTTGCTCGAAGGTGCTGATAAGCGTAGTCTGAGGCTGCAAACTTACATATAGACGTCTGTGCGAAATTTAAGAAGACGGCGCCGGCAATGTTGGTTTGGCCATGACAAGCAAGGGCGACAAGACCCAAGTCCTTCGAAATAATATGCTCACAGACCTTTTCAAAGAAATGGTAGGGCTGCGGGGGCAGGCCGTGTCTTCTTCGGCTAATGCAATGCAGCCGGTAATATTCTTTCAGCGCCTCTGTGGATCTACTTATATTGACTTTGACGCCCGCGCAAACGGCCCTCCTAATATTTGTTCTCACGCTGTGCCTGAGTCGAGAAAATAGCCGGTCAACGCCTACCGTCAGGTCCAATAGATGTCCATAGAAAGACATTGCCGGCGTTCCATTCGGATAATCTGCGCACCTTAACTCTATGGACTGCCAGCGGTGCTGTCGTGCGTACTGCTTGACAAAATCAATCATCTCTTGAGTCTGAGACGCGTCGCCGCCGATATGTTTGCAGTGATCGGTAAAGGGCAAGCATACACCTCGAAGTCCCGTCAATATGCTTTTCACTTCCATCATTGGAATCACGGCGAGCAGTGCGTTGTGATCAAGAAGCGCAAAGTAAACGGGGCGGTAATGATAGGTCTCGCAGAGAACTTTTGCCCAGGCGGAGGTGTGGTAAAATGTATATCGCCGGCTCGAAATCAGCAATTTGTCCCAGCCTGGATAATCAGTTGGATTCAGTATATGGATGTGATGAGGCACTACCGGTCCCGGGCATCAGTAGGTAATTGCGCTGTCCCTAAACCTTGACCCTCAGAAAACTCCTAATTTCCTGACATACTCCTTCTATCTGCTCCTGACGAAGCTCTGCAAACATGGGTAACGAAACCAGTTGCTCGGCGCATTTCTCGGCTATTGGGAAACTGCCTTGCTGGTGGCCCAGGAACCTGTAAGCCTTCTGCAGGTGTATGGGCACGGGATAGTGAATTCCACAGCTAACACCTTTCTGCGCCAGGGTGCTTATAAGAGCATCGCGGTTTTGCGTTCTGATGGCGTAGATGTGGTAAATATGCATACCGTAATCGGCTTCTACCGAATTGGTCAAGCCGTCCACGTTCTCCAGGAGCTTATTGTACAGTTGAGCGTTTCGCCTTCGTGCTTGGTTCCACGCGGCAAGATATTTCAACTTGACGCTCAACACTGCCCCCTGCAAGCCGTCCATGCGTGCATTCCAGCCGATCATGGAATGGTAGTACTTCTTGGCCTGGCCATGGTCTCGGAACATTCGCAGCTTCTCAGCCAGCTCACCGTCATTGGTCAGGATCGCGCCGGCTTCACCGTATGCTCCCAGGTTTTTTCCAGGATAGAAGCTAAAGCAGCCCAGGTCGCCGATTGAACCGGCGCGCCGGCCTTGGTACTCGGCGCCGTGGGCCTGGCAGGCATCCTCGATGACAAACAGGCGATGTGCCCGCGCGATTTCCATAATGGGGCGCATGTCAGCCATTTGACCGTACAGATGGACCGGAATGATGGCCTTTGTTCGGGCAGTAACGGCGCCTTCAATGAGGGCTGGATTCATATTGTACGTTCGCTCATCGATATCAACGAATACCGGCTTGGCCCCGCAGAAGCTGATGGCTTCGCAGGTTGCGATGAACGTATTGGGAACGGTTATGACCTCGTCGCCCCGGCCCACTCCGATCGCCTGCAATGCCATCCAAAGTGCGGCCGTTCCGCTGCTGACGCCGATGGCGTATCTGCACTGGCAGAATGTGGCAAATTCCTTTTCGAATTTTTCGACAAATGGCCCACCGGCAAAAGCCGAACTTTCTAATACTGCTCGTAGAGCTGCTCCAATCTCGTTGTGGATGGATGCGTACTGAGCTCCAAGATCAAGAAATGTAACTTTCATCACCCTTACCCTTGCCAAGTTTTATATCCGGTGCAATCTTGCTCGTGCACCTGTCGTTACTGTTCAGATGCGATCCCGCGGCCCTGTTTTTGATTATGAGTGTGGCTTACAAGCGATTGAACGATGCCAACCAGATGTCTCTTCTCGTTTTCCCAGCGGTATCTGCGGCAGCAGAGGGAGCGGCCTGCCTTTCGCACTGCCTGGGCGTGATGAGGATTGGCGTATACCTCGTGCAGGACGTTCGCCAGACTATCAGGGTTTCCAGATTCGAAGAAGTAAAGCGACTTCTCATCAAAGCAGTCAAGGATGGCTTTGGTCCGCGGAACGATCACAGCCTTGCCAAGATACAGATACTCAAACATGCGGGTCGGTGTGGCATACTGCCAGTGAACGCTTGCTATATTCGGAATCAGCCCGACGTGAGCGGATTGAATGGCTTGGGCAATTGCCTCGTGCGCCACAAAACCATGGTAGTTGATGATTCCCTCGAGGTTCCGTGCCTTGGCCGATTGGAGGAAAGCGTTCAAGTAATCGCCGTCACCATACACCTCAAAAGCGAGATTTGGGATCCTGTGGCGCACACGTTCAAGGGCGTCCAGAGCCACAGCCAGACCGTTGCGTTCTACAACTGTTCCGTGGTACATTATGACGAACCTTCTCCTGCTGCTCGCTGTGTTGCGATTCTTGCGTGCTTTGCAGAAAACGGAATCTTGCGGCAGGTTCATAACCACGTGTATCTTTGATGGCGGACAGCCTCGCGAAATGAACAGGTCGCGACAGGCAGTATTCACTGTCAGTACGACATCCGAAAACCAGATGCTCCATTTCTCCATTGAGCGAAGCAGCCGGATAGCCCGGTGCTTTGCGCTTACTGCGTATTTTGACATATAGACCTCCGGCATAGGGTCATGTAGATCGAGAATCATTTTGCAGCCGCAAAGCCTCGGTAGCAACGCACTGTACACCAGCACATCCGGCATGTTGTGCACATGGACCAAGTCGTACCGCTTTCGCACGTACAGGATGGATACGCGGAGAAACGCCATGCAGATAAAGCACAGATATGCCCATAGGTAGTAGAGCCTGCCCGCCCGTTTGTGCTGAAGCGGAACTCGATAGATGTTTGCCCCATTTATGATTTCCCGGGGCTGCTCCCCGCTCTGTCTAAGACAAATTACATCTACGCAGCAGCCTGCTTCAATGAGCGCCTCGGCCTCACGCCGGATACGTGGGTCCCTGGGATAATACGCGAAACCTATCATTGCTATTCGGGCTGCCACAGGATTGCCTCTCAGATTAGAATCATGATACTCACGGTGAAGCGATGTTTCGTCGCGAGGCCGCAAGGAACAATAGGTCACTGACGTTTTAAGAGCGACTTCAATTTGCTCATTTGCTCGCATCGAAGATATTTGACAACGTCTTCAGATACGACCGGCTGTTCCCTCCGCAAGAAACTGTAGAAATAACCACTGAGTCTGAAAACGCTCCCGACCAGGTAAGGCTCTTGCCTAATACGGGAGAAGCACTTCGCAAGCTCAAACAGCGGATGGTAACCCACCCTGTATTCGATCTTACCCTGACGGAACCTGGCCCACAGAACACTGCCTTTGGCGGTTCCGGTGGGACGTAAATGCAGTGCCCTAATTTCGGGGAACGTCCTGACCTGCCATCCAAGCATCCGGGCTTTGATCTCGGCGACCGTATCATAGCCGCCCATACCGATGCGGCTATGGCCCCCAATCTGCTCGTAACATTCACGGCGGAACAACTGGACCGGCCCGCCAACGCTGTCAACAGCCGTAAATTTTTCACTGAATTTATCCCAGCGACGATCGCAGACTATTCCGCCTGCTATTCCCAATCTGGGATTGGCTTGAAATCTATTCAATATGCTCTCATAGTAATCCGGCCGCAGAACCACGTCTGCGTCGAGATTACCGACAAAGTCGTATGAGATGCCTTTCAATTGCTCGTACCCGGTGTTGATGGCCCTTATCGCGGAGCCGAAGTGTCGCCCAGGGTCCCTTTCTTTGCGTACCAACTGCATAAACTCATGCTTGACTGCATATTTGGCGACAATGTCATCCGTACTATCGGTTGAGCCGTCACTTACAATCACCCACCTACTTGGTAAGATGGTCTGTGCGACGACGGACTCTATCGTTCTTTCAATGTACTCCTGTTCGTTATGAGCCGGCGTTATTAAAGCGTACGCGATACCTTTCATGACCTCGCCTTACGACCCACCGATTGCTCTGTTAATTTCAAGCGGCCCGACGAAGATACCGGACTGTACAGTATCAGCCGTCATGAGCGTGACAAGTATTGTTTGCGATCGAGAGCCAGCAGATAGAACAAGAACAATGGTTGGATGGGAATAAGTCTGACGCCCAGCCTGGGCTCGAACACGCAAGAAAAAAGAAATATCACTACGACGCACACGGCGTGCAGGGCCAAATCGGTTGAGAACACATCTCGAAGTCTGGAAAAGTGCACGATCCAGCCCACACTATACATAAACATTGCCACAAGAGGTATAAGCCCTAATATGCCGGTGTTGAAGAAGACCTCCAGCAATTCGTTGTGGCAATGCGCAACCTCCCATTCAACGCTTGGGACTTCTCCCATCGTCAGTCTGCTAACGCCGTAACCGTGACCGGTAACGGGCGATTCTAACGATTTATTCAAGGTGTGCTCCCAAATAAGAGTCCGCCCGGTAAAGGTGGTCAGGGCCGCCTGTCTCTGTCCCCTTCTGGCATATTCAACGATATCAACTGCCCAGCTCTGGTTCAAACATAAGCTCAGGAGAAAAAACGTTGACAGAGTACCCACTGCGGCCGAAACAGTTATCCAGCGCTTCAAGTAGTCTCTGCCGGCAAACAGCAGATAGACGAGGCCGCCGAGCAGAAGGGCGACAACAGAAACACGGCTTCTGGCACCAATAACTACATAAACGCACAGAGCTCTCAACAGCCACAGCAATATTGGATGCTTAATTCTTTTTTGCGTGAAAGACAGCCAGAAAACCAGGGCGGCCAGCGAGCTGAGCTCATTAGCGTGAGTAACGCCCATGCCGATTCTGACCACTTCGCCGGGAGGCGCGATCTCTGGAAGAATAAGGCTGGTGAGTGTGTCCTTGATTATGAGCAGGGCGATAGTGAAGAACCAGACTTTTTCTATCGTTTCCAGCTCGGCCAGCGTGCGGGCGCTGTAGGTAAGTCCCGTCATCAGCACGGATGCGCCTGCCAACAGAATAAAGTATCCTATGACTGTTGTCGGATAGGCGGAAGTCGCGGCAGATATTCCTGTTGCCGCTGCATAAAGTAGCAGCATTTTAGCGCCGAATCCGAGGGGCATATTCTTCGCAATCAGGATAATACCTGCTGCAAATCCGATGGCGCACGCCAGCAGCCGGGCCAGAACCAGCCAATCCAGAGTCGGCACGACCGCCATCGGGCGGGTGCGAAAGTACGTGCCGTGAAACACAAGAATCGCTACAAAAACCAAAACGGCAAAGTTCCGCAGTGCCGTTTTATTGGCAGCATATTGTATCGATAAGGTCTCCATAATAATCCTCGACTATCACAACCCCGGGATCAGCTTTCTAATGGCGATCTTTTCATCGTTGTGAAAGAACCCCAGCACAAACAGTATTAGCACGCCTGCAAAAGCCGCTGATAGGCTCAGCAAGCAAAACAAAACTATGTTAATACGGTTGATAAACAGAAATAAAAGGACACATAAAATCAGTAAAATGACGCTTATCCCTATTCTTCGCCATTCGACGGGCATAGGAAATATTCTTCTGCCGAGCACAAATAGCGCCGAGCCGACCAGAATGTACGTGACGTCCAAGGCGATTGCCGCGCCGTACCAGCCTATGACTCGAATGAGCGCATAATTCAAGAGTGCAGAAATAACTGACCCTACGGTCATCGTCAGTCCCACAAGGTAGGTTTTCTGCATAGCACTTATAAGGGTCCCTCCAAAATAATACATCGCCATGAACGTCATGCCGGGGACCAACAGGAGAATCACCAGGTACGAAGAAGCATATCCGGGCGCAATGATAGGCAGTAAGAGGCGCGAAGCCGCAAGAAGAACAAATGATACCAACGTTATGCCAAGGACAAGGTACGTAAGCAGCCTGGACAACCTGTCCCCGATGTCTGTGCTGTCAAGGCCTGCAAAGACATACGGTTCAAAAGCCAGCGAAAATGGATATATAAGAACGACGATTACCAACCCCGCCAATTTCCAGCCAAGTGCATATATGGCGACCGCCTCCAGGCCGGCAAAATAGCTCAACAGGTATATGCCGACTGCGCCGATGGCCGTATGGCCGCTCATCGAAAAGACAAGAGGAAAGCCAAATCGAAGAAGTTTTGGCATCAAGGATACCGAAAGGCCAATTCCCGTCTTTGGTAACACGTCGAGCGACACGAAAAGCAGGCCTCCGCCGTAGGTCACGATATAGGCGAGCAATGCGCCTTTTGTCCCCAGGTCGAATACGCGAATCAAAATGAAACTGGTAAGGGCCAGCGCGACGGCCAGTGAGATGCCGATAATCGAAAACCTAAGAGCCTGGTTCTGCACTCTATAGTAGGACATAATCAGGGTGTTCAGTGATTCCGCCAAGACCACGGAGCAGACCATGGCCACGTATATGCGAACGTCGCTGGTGTGCAGAATGCTGCGAAAAAAGGGCATAAGTAAGGCGAATGATGCGCCGGCCAACGCCAGGCCCGCGAGAATATTCAGAACAACGCAACTGCCCAGCAGGGCACCCACCCCGTTGCTCTCTTGGTACTCTTTGGCGAAACGCACAAGGCAGGTCTGCATGCCCAGGTTTGAAAATATTAACATCAACTGAATCGATATAAGTAACGTAGCCAGCAGGCCGTAGTCGCTCTGCGACAGAAAATAGGTATAAATCGGGATGAGCAGGAAGGAAGCCCCGCGCAGCCCGATATTACCAATCGCATAGACGACTGTGTTCTTTCCGAATAGCTTAAGACTCATGTCGGATTCTCAGGTGTCCTCTCCGGCTGCTGGCTTTGGAAAATAGAGGTTGGGCTGGTTTCCAAGATTCTAAGACGCGTTGGCCTACGTGCAGGTGCGAGCCTGCGTCAAGAAACCGGCCGTGCTGGTGCTGCCAAATTCACGGCTAAGGCTCTGAGGGCTTGTCAATTTTCACCCTGCCGCCGCCGTTTTTTAGTGACTCCGAGGCAGCCTCCAGGATTCGGACCACCTGCAGGCCCTCCAAGCCGCTCGATTCCGGTTTGGCCCCCGTTTTGATGCAGTCAACAAAATGCTGGCACTCGACCTTGAGAGGTTCGACCAGCCTCAGGTAAGGCGCATAAACGTCCCCGTAATAGTAAGAGTACTGAAACTCGCCGAATGTGTCATAATGAGGCGGGACCTCTACTCGCTTGTCGTATATCTTTATCTTCTCTGTCGGTTTAAGGTCGTCGTAGACAAGCATTTTCCTCTTGCCAACAAAAATAGTCTCACGTACCTTGTTCGGATCGAGCCAACTGCTCTGGACCGTGGCAAAGGCACCGTTGGCGAAGCTCAAGGTCATATTGGTCACATCCTCGATCCCGTCGACAAAGTGGGACCTGCCCTGGCAGTTGACGTAAACGGGCTGTTCGCCGAGGACATAGAGAATAATAGAGATGTCATGCGGTGCAAGGTCCCAGGCGACATTTATGTCCTTCTGGAACAAGCCGAGGTTCAACCGCCGGGAACAAATATACTGAATCTCCCCGAGATCTCCGGATTCGACGATCTCCTTGATTTTTCGCACCGGGGCGGAATAGATGAAGGTATGCCCGATCATAAGCGTTAGCTTTTGCCTTTCTGCCAGTCTGAGCAGCTCCTCGCACTGTTCGACCGTGCAGGCCATGGGCTTCTCAACGAGGACGTTTTTCCCTGCCTGCAGGCATTTCTGGGCCATCTCAAAGTGCAAGCGAACCGGTGTGGCTACTACCAACGCGTGGATATCTGAATCTTCGAGCAGATCCTCAAATCTGCTGCTGGTCTGCACCTCAGGGTACACGTCTTTCATGTGGGCCAGCCGTGTAGCGTTGATGTCGCAGACCAGCTTTACTCTACAGTCGGGCAGGGAACTAAGATTGCGAATGAGATTCGGCCCCCAGTACCCGCAGCCTACTACTCCGAAGCTAAACATTTCTCGATAGCCAGTTCATTTGTTGGTCGTTTCTCTCGCAGACTATCCTTGAACTGGGAGAAAACGGCAAAGGGTGTCTTCAGTAAAATGCCTATGTCCAGCCAAAATGATCGTTCTCGTAAGTACTCGATGTCAAGCCGCACCATCTCATTGAAGGTAAGCAGGTTTTTCCCGTTAACCTGCCAAAGACCGGTGACTCCGGGAACCGTATCCAAACGCCGGTGATGCCAACTGGCATACGCTTCCACCTCGTAGGCGATAGCCGGGCGGGGACCAACCAGACTCATCTCGCCGCGCACCACGTTAATCAACTGCGGCAATTCATCCAAGCACATCTTGCGCAGTATCTTGCCAAATGGTATTATTTGCGGGTCATCATCCATCTTGACCATGGGCTTGCCGAAACCCTCGCCATTTTGTCCGCAGCCGTTTATCAATCTGGTGACATGCTGTCGGTGGTTCGACGTGTCGGCGTTGACCTTCATAGTCCGAAATTTCCACATGGTAAACGGCTTGCCCATGTATCCGATCCTCTGTTGTTTGAAAAAGACCGGGCCTCGAGACAGGCTCTTAATCATAACGGACACGATAAGAAAAAACGGTGACGCCAGGATAAGTCCACCGGCGGCGCCCAGTATGTCCATAGCCCGCTTCCAGACCGGCAAAGGCCGGTGAGAAAATGACCGCGGCGCTCGCGCTAAGACCTCGCCGTTCAGCGTCGGCTGCGCCAGGCGGCAGCACGCGGCGAACTCAAATGCTGTCCCGGAAGGACCGTTTGCGGACTGGCGTGCATCTGATGGTCTTGCTATCCCCCATTTCGGCAAGATATCTTTGAAATAGTATTGGCGTGGATTGGCGTCGTCACAGAACCATTTCGACGGGTAGGTGTAAACGCTCCACTTTGGCGCGTCGCTTGTGAGAGTACAAGCTTGACAGACGTCAGTAGCCAGCTTCCTGGCCCCCACGACAGGCGTGTAGGGCAGAATAACGCCCAGGTACCGGCTGTCCAGCCATCCCGCCTCGTCAACGGAGCGAATGCGGGCAGCCAGCGCTCGTGCCAAAGATTGCAGTCGAGCAGAATCCGTCTTGCTCGCCGTTGGTGTATCAAAGACTACGAGCGAAAACTCATGCTGGCCCCGCCTTGCTCGGTCTTGCTCGCGCTGAAGTATGGCGCGAAAGTGCTCGGCCGAGTGAATGTCGCGTACCGTTTTTCTCCATCGAAACCAGCCAGATGGCCCAAGGCATCCGCATAGCCTTGATTTTCTCACCACCTTTTACCTCCTCAGGCTACCCATTTGTCTGGGTCCTTGTCCTCCTGCCGGCAGCTACAACCGTTACAGAGCTGTCGTCTTTCAATTCTCCTATTGCTCCTTATTGTAGGTGCCCCATGGGTTTTTGTCAAGCGATTTCTCAAAGCTATTTGGTTTTTTTGGGCCACATTGCAATCTCCGGCGGAGCATTGCGATCCAGCAACCTCGCTGGCTACCCTGAATTGAAGTGTGGCATTTCTATGGACTTATGGATACACATCGCACGCTAATCAGGCCCGCCGCCGCAGCGCCGGTTACAATCTGCGGTAAAGCCAGCCCGGAATACGGAACCGCCTTTTGTTGATAACGACTCCAAGGATATTAGCCTTGGAGTCGAGCAATTGCTCTTTGGTCCTCTGGGCAACTTCGCGGCGAGAACGCTCTGCCTCCACCACCAGCGTGACGCCGTCGAAAAGGTTCGCCAGACGAACCGCCCAGCCTGCCTTGTTCACCGCCGGCAGGTCGACCACCACAAAACGGTGATTCGCTTTCGCCGCTTCAAGCAAGGCGGAGAATTTTCGAGCATCGAGGATCTCTGCAGGGTCCCCATTCGTCGGACCGGCCGACAGTACATTGAGATTCTGCACGGGTGAGGGCAGAATGGCATCCTCCATAACCTGGACATCTTTCAGAACATCGGCCAATCCGGGTGCGAGCTTTCTCTTGAAGATTCGATGCACCGAAGGATGGCCAAGGTCTGTGTCAACCAGCAGCACCTGGCCATCATCCAGCCGTGCCAGAGCGGTGGCCAGATTTGCAGCGACTGTACTGACACCTGCGCCGGAATTGGAGCCTGTGACCGCAAATACGTGGGTCCTCTCTTTGGCCCCGTTAGCATATAGCAATAGTCGCTCTCTGAAAGCGTAGTACTGCTGCCTTACGCTTGCAGGAATAACCCATTGCTTGGCCTTGTCTCCCCACCAGCCTGCGCGACGCACGGTATCGGCGTGCACGCGGGGGATGGAGGCCAGAGCCGGCAGTTGCAGCCTTTGTTCGGCCTCCTCGGGCGTCTTGATGGAGTGGTCCAAGTACGCAGCGAGGAACGCAAGCCCGACACCACCGAACGCACCTAACAGAACACCCAAGAGCAGTTGCAGCAATATCCTGGGTCGAACCGGCTTTATGGGAAGCGTGGCGCCCTGCACCACGCTAATGTTGGAGATTCTTCCCGTCTGCAGGGCCTGGTCGATTCTGGCCTGTTCCAGGCTGCTGGCGTACTTACGATAGTTTTCCTCTTCTATGTTGATTTCACGCATAAGGGCGTTGACTTTGGTCCCGCTGTCGTTCAGAGCCCTTAGCTCGGC
>CAZPJZ010000034.1:0-11988 GCA_964586995.1 uncultured Pirellulales bacterium
TGTAGTTCCGCCGCCTGGCTAAGTACGCAAGCGCAGCCAGGCAATCGCACTGAGCAAGGGTATCAGCAAGCCCTTGCAGTCGAGAGACGTATCCGGCTGCCTGGCTGCGAAGCTGATCAAAAAGCTCCTGCTCTAATTCGAGGGCCTTTTCCTCGGCGCCCAGCGCCTGGGTTTCATATTCCTTGAGCTGTTCCGTAATGTAGCGTTCGGCGTTTTTGACGGTCTGCTTGCGGACGTAGTCGGCGGGAACTCTGTCCGCCGCTGAGCGGGTCACTTCGATATAGTAGCCGAAGACCTGGTTGTAGCCGATTCTTAGATTGGCGATGCCGGTCCGCTCGATCTGCTCTTTTTGATATTGCCGCAGCCAGCTCTGGCCGTCTCTGGAAATCGAGCGCAGTCGGTCCAGGTCTTGGGAAAATCCCGCCCGGATGACGCCGCCGTCGCGCAGATGCGAAGGACAATTTGGCTCTATCGCCGATTCGAGCAGATTGGCCAGTTCGTCCATACTGTCGCATCGGCTTGCTAATTGCATGAGCAGGTCGGCGGTAAAGCCCTGCAGGATTTCCCGCAGCCGGGGTATCTGCCGCAGCGTCGAGGCCAGGGCGACCAGGTCCGGCGGAGTGACTCTGAACGTGCTGATGCGGGCGGCGATTCGCTCGGTGTCAGCTATCGTTGAGAGCAGCCTGCGCGTATCAGCGAGTTTGGAATCGTCGTTTTTTAGCTCCTCGACGGCGTCCTGGCGCAGCTCGATGGCGCCGAGGTCGCACAGCGGCATACACAGCCAGGCTCTTAACATCCTGCCGCCCATAGCCGTTACGGTCTCATCCAGACACTCTAAAAGTGAGCCTTTTTTGCTTTCGGTGCGGATAGTTCGCAGGATTTCCAGGCTTCGCAGGCTGGTCTGATCGATCTGCAGGAATCTCTGCCGCTCGATTTTTTTTATGCTCTGGATATGGCCGAGCGTAGTTTTCTGCGTTTCGTTAAGGTACTCGATGATGGCGCCGGCGGGGCAGATAAGGCCATAGTCGTCGTCGCTAATGCCAAAACCTTCGAGCGTAGCGGTGCCGAAATGCTTGAGCAAGCGTTGTCTGGCCTGATAAGGATCAAAATACCAGGCTGGCCGTTCGGTGACAGTAGCCTTGGTCAGTTGTGTAATGTCTGCAGCCAGTTTTCTGGTCTCGGCTTCAAATAACTCGCCGCGTCGGTCGGCCAGCAGACACTCGGCTGGTGCAAGTCTTATCAGCTCGTCGAGTAAGTTCTTCTCCGGTAGGTCTTGCACAAAGAAATGGCCGGTCGAAATATCCACCCAGCCAACCGCGGCAGTTTCATCTGTGCCCAGGCTTATCGCACAGAGAAAGTTGTCTTGTTTTGCCTCCAGCAGAATATCATCGGTGAGTGTTCCGGGCGTGACAATGCGAACGACGTCGCGCTTTACGACGCCCTTGGCGGTTCTGGGGTCTTCGACCTGCTCACAGACAGCAACTTTATAGCCGGCCTGGAGCATCTTTTTGAGATATCCATCGACCGCGTGGTAGGGCACACCCGCCAGTGGAATGGGATTATCGCCTTTGCTTCGGCTGGTAAGAGTCAGGCCCAGAACCTTCGAGCAGAGTTCGGCGTCTTCGTAAAAGGTCTCGTAGAAATCGCCCATGCGAAAAAACAGCACGCAGTCCGGATACTTTCGCTTGAACTGGTGAAACTGCTTCATCGCCGGCGTCAGCTTTGCATTCTCCGTGGCCATACTGCAAGATTATACCTGAAGGTGCCCATTTAACAACTCCGTTAGGATTGAGGCTACCTGCGATTTGCGTGTGGCTTTCTTTAGCCGCTTGAGCAGGTTTTCCTGTCGGCTGGTTATGCAGACCGGCTGGCACAAATCAAAATCAGCCACACCGCAAATATGGCGGATTTTTTCGGCCAGATCTTCGATCCCTGTGGCGAATTTTGCACTTATTGTGACAGTGTTTGCCAGGACCCCGGGCAGTTCGCCCGTTTGCAGCTTAGCAGGTAAATCGGATTTGTTCAGCACTGTCAGCACTCTTTTGCCGGTGAGTTTTTTGACAAGCTGCCGGTCAAGCTGGCCTGCCGGCTCACTGTTATCCAGAACGAGTAAGACCAGATCAGCCTCCTTGAGAATCTCGAAGCTCTTTTCTTGAGAAGCTTTTGCAATAGGGTCGCGGGTTTTCTTGAGCCTGGCGTCCAGCCCTGCGGTGTCGAACAGTTCCAGAGCGAGCGGCGGGATTTGACATTGCCCTGAGACCCAGTCCCGGGTGGTGCCTTTGATGTCGGTGACTATTGCCTTCTGCCGGCCAGCCAGGCAGTTCAGCAGTGTGCTCTTGCCGGTGTTTGGTGGGCCGATTATCGCGGTTTTGCAGCCGGCAATAATTAACCTCGCCGGGACGCTATTATTCAGTATTTGTTCGGCTTGGGCTTTGATCTGTTTCGGAGGCACGGCTTCTAAGTTCCGCAACCATTCTTTTGCTTTTTTGGCCAAGCCTGCCTCGATCTGGTTTGTGATTATTTTGGCGCCGGCAAGCGTTCTGGCCTTTGTCAGATTAAGCTTGGCTTCAAGCGCAATGGTGTTGATGGGGCCTTGTGCCTGGAGTGTCTTGGCTAACAATTGCTCGACAGTTGACAGTTCGGCACCTTGGCGCTGGAGCAGTTCCATTATCATCTCGACTATAAGTGGATTGCCGTGGCAGTTTATTGCAAAGCAGTTATCAGCCTCGCAGCCGATGACGACCTGGTCGATAGTTTCGCTGCCATCGTTAATTGTGCCCAGCAGTATTTTGCCCGTTTGGAATGTGGCCTGCTTGGGACCGGTTGGCTTGAATATTTTCTTCAGAATCGCTTCGGCTGAATCTCCGGATAGCTGGATGGTTGCTATCGGCCCCGTGCCTTTGTCGGTCATTACTGCAGCCAAAGCGCTCATAGGTCGCAGGCGTGCTTGATCTTCTCTTCTATGTACTTTTTGTAGGCCAGGACAATGCCTTTCACGACCAGGTGAGGGACGTAGTTGTCGATAAAGGCGCAGTCGTCTTTTATGATGCCGGCCCCACTGCCGGTAATGATTGTTTGCGGCCATCGACCGATTTTTTCTGCGTAGCGTCTGATGATCTCTTCCAGCGCGCCGACAATGGAGTAGTACAGTCCGCAATTTATGGCGTCGGCGGTATTTTTACCGTAGGGTGCGGTGGGTCTAGTGACGGTTACTTTGGGAAGCTGGGCGGTATTGTCTTTTAGAGCCTGGGCGCCAATTTCAAACCCCGGGAAGATGACGCCGCCCTGAAAGACGCCGTGCGCATCCACTAAATCAATCGTGACCGCGGTGCCGAAGTCGGCGACGACTACGGCGTCTTCAACCACAGCGTAAGCGGCGGCGGCCGAGACTATTCTATCGGTGCCGACTTTGGTAGGTTCATCCACCCAAACGGGCATCGGCAGCGGTATGTCCTCGCCGATAATGTATATTCTTTCGTCCAGCTTATCCTTTACCATTTCCTGGATAAGTTCCGTCCATGCCGGCTTTACACTGCTGACGACGATGACGCCATCGCGTTTGCCTTCTTTGGAGCTTTCCGCTATGGGAAATTTTTCCCAGGCTGATTGCAGACAGCTCGTCAATTCGGCCGGGTCTCGGCCTGGAATTGACTTGATGAATTGCTCGATGCCATCCAGAAAAAGCCCGATGCCGATGTTTGTGTTACCTATATCTATTGCGATTATGTTCATAATTCGCCGCCGATAGTCCGTAAATCAAAGCGCGTATTTTTTACCTTCTTTTTTAATTAATGTCAATATGGAGAATTGGCGGATTTTCTGCGGCGGTTTCCTTTGTACCGTAACGCTCGCCTGTGGGCAGAGGAAAGGATCTACCAGATTCCTGGAATAAGCCTATGCCTGACTTTCTGGGCATAGGCTTTGTAGCCCTGGAGTTCTGCATGCAGCATCTTGTCTTCAAGGTCGGTGCGGACAATTATCAACCCTGTCAGGACCGCCGCAGGAATCAGTGCCCAGAGCGAACCCAGAGCCAGCGGAATACAGACAAGCATGATGATGACCCCCAGATACATCGGATGGCGCACATATCGATACGGCCCGGTTGAGACAACCTTGTGGCCCCTGTCTTTCTGGATTTCGACCACGCGAGACAGATACGTATTCTCGCGCATTACCAGGAAAACCAAAGCTAATGACAGAAGTATTCCCACGAAACCGGCTGACCTGACGGGCAGCGGCAGCTTTGACCAGCGGTATCGAACGACATCAAGTCCGGGTAACACAAGATACGGAACAAATGCAGCAGTGCAGATCAGCATAATGACCTTGTCCCAGCGTTTAGCGGATCGCTTAAAAAACGCCATACGCTCCTTGAGAAGGTCCGGATTATATTTCTTAAGCCATATTGAAAGCGCTGTTGAGAAGGAGAATTGAACCACCATATAGAGCCAGGCTTCGGGCCAATCGAAGGTGCCTGCCGAGCCAAAGAATGCCGCCGACATGACGATAACCGCGGCCAATAGCCTGATGACTATTTGTATCGTAATTTTGGATGACATTGTGCCTTTCCTGCTTTGAAACGGCCAAGAGATAATCGACCGTGCACATATTACCAAGTCTATGTAAGTATCGTAGTCTGAAAGAGAAATTGTTCAATCAAATCCACGCCAGAAAATCTGGCCCGCGAAGTCTCGTTTACACAGCTATCTTCTTATGGTATAGTCGTCTTATGGACAAACTAGATTTTCCAAAGATACAAAGAACCGCTTTCACAGTGGGATCGCTTTTTGACCAATCAGATGAGAAATCATATTGGCTTTCCAAAACGCCTTACGAACGTCTGAAGGCCCTTGAATTGATGCGCCGAATCATCTATGGCTACGACCCATCTACCAGCCGACTTCAAAGAGTTCTTGAAGTTGCTGAACGCTCATAAGGTCCAGTATCTGCTGATCGGTGGATATGCAGTCGGTTATCACGGCTATCCGCGAGCTACCGGCGATATGGATATCTGGGTTGCCGTGAACCAGGCCAACGCCGATAGGATAGTCGCAGCTCTCAAAAAGTTTGGCTTCAACCCTTCCGAATTATCACCGGAATTGTTTCTGAAAGAATGGCAAATCATCCGCCTGGGCATCCCGCCTGTCAGAATAGAAATCGCGACGACTATTTCCGGCGTCCATTTCAACAAATGTTACGCCCAGCGAGTGGTGGATGTTCTGGACGGCGTGAAAGTGAACTTGATTAGCCTAAAGCACCTGAAGGCTAATAAGAAAGCATCGGGCAGACACCAAGACTTGGCTGACCTTGAAAATCTTCCATAAGCTGGAAAAATCACCCACCCGGCTTGCTCGACAATTGTCGAGGACTCAGCAAACAACTGCAACTCGGTCCGGCAAGAGGCGATATCGGGCCTGGCCGAAACTCACGTTAAAATTGTGCTAATTATTTGGGTGGTCTTATTGTCATTCACAAGGGATTACTGGTATTATTATCTGATGTTATTCTCGGCAGGCTTGTAACTGGCCGAGTTTGAATTCGGAAAGTAAAAGGGAAGGAGTATGGAGAATGAATCTTGTCCCCAAAAAAGTGTTTCTTACGAAGGGAGTTGGCCGGCACAAGTACCAACTTAAGTCTTTCGAAGAGGCGTTGAGGAACGCCGGCGTAGCTCAGCAAAACCTCGTGCAGGTATCCTCGATTCTGCCGCCGGGATGTAGAACCATCAGCCGGGAAAACGGACTGAAACGACTCACACCGGGGCAAATCTGCTATTGTGTGATGGCGCGGGCGGACACGGATGAACACGGCAGGCTAGTCGCGTCCTCGGTGGGCATCGCCGTGCCAAAGGATGAGCACAAGTGGGGCTATCTAAGCGAGGTGCACGGTTACGGAATGAGCCAACAGGAAGCAGCGGATATGGCTGAAGACCTGGCAGCGGGAATGTTGGGTACTACGCTGGGACTGGAAGTTGACCCCAATAAAGCCTGGTCGGAAAAAGAGCAGGTATATAAATCCAGCGGAATGATAATTCGCACTTCCAACATAACCCAGACTGCGCGGGGACAAAAAGACCTGTGGACAACCACGGTGGCCATAGCCATGTTCGTGCCCGACTAAAGAATATAGAATTCAGAACGAAGGATTGAGAATTGAACTTTCTTCATTCCCAATTCTCAATTCCGAAGAGGATATGGTGCAAGAAACGCCTAGTTTTGGATGTTTGCCGCAAGAGTATTCTGCGCAGGACAGCGCAAGAGTGGCAATCGTTCCTGTGCCATACGATGGCACCAGCACCTGGCTGAAAGGTGCTGACAAGGGCCCCGAAGCCATAATAGAGGCTTCGGCCAACATGGAGCTTTACGACATAGAGACAGATTCAGAAGTCTACCGACAAGGTATATGTACGGATAGACCTGTAGAGGGCAAATTATCACCTGAAGATATGGTCGAGGCGGTAAGACAGCGGGTCCAGGATCACATCCGAGAAGGCAGATTCACCGTAGTGATAGGCGGCGAACACTCTGTTAGCATTGGCTCAGTAAGGGCGCATGCCGAAGCTAACAGAGACATGACCGTCCTGCAGCTTGATGCCCATTGTGATCTCAGGGACCAATACGAGGGTTCTAAGTACAATCACGCCTGCGTCATGGCCAGGATCAGAGAATTATGCCCGATCCTTCAGGTAGGTATAAGAAGCATGGATTCTTGCGAAAAAGAATTTCTTGATAAAAGTCGGGTCTTGTTCGCCAAGGATATTTGCCGCAAAGCGGACTGGCAGGACGAGGCCGTGGCCGGGCTGTCACAGCAGGTTTATATCACCACCGATCTGGATGTGTTTGACCCTTCGATAATGCCCTCCACGGGCACGCCGGAACCGGGCGGCCTACTGTGGTATGACGTTCTGGCGCTGCTGCGAAAAGTCTGTGATCAAAGAAACGTTGTGGGTTTTGACGTCGTCGAACTGTGTCCGGATAGCAAAAATAGGGCCCCGGATTTTATGGCGGCTAAACTCATCTACAAGTTACTCAGCTACAAATTCAGAGGCTAAAATGCCCAAGAAGGACTTCTTAAAAGAGCCGGTGAAGCACATCGACATAAAGTCGTTCGACTCTACCAAAATAATCGAGGCAATGAGACAAATGTCCTTCACCGCCAGAGATACGGCTCGGGCGGCGGATATCTTCGATATGATGATAAACGATGAGGAGTGCACGATTGTACTGTGTATCGCCGGCAGCACCAGCGCTGGCGGATGTATGCAGATATACGCCGATATGGTCAAATACGATATGGTCGATGTGATCGTCGCTACCGGAGCCGCTATCGTGGATATGGACTTTCTTGAGGCTCTGGGTTTCAGGCATTACAAAGGTAGCGCCGCCGTTGACGATAAGCAATTGAGAGAATTATACATCGACAGAATCTATGACACGTTTATCGATGAAGAGCAACTGCAGATTTGTGACAACACGGTAAAAGTGATTGCAGATACTTTGCCGCCGAGGCCGTATTCATCGAGAGAATTTATAAAGGAAATGGGCAGATACCTTGTTGACAATGCAAAGAAGAAGGATTCTTTGGTTCAGGCCGCCTACGAAAATGACGTGCCGATTTTCTGTCCGGCACTTAGCGATTGCAGCGCAGGCTTCGGGCTGGTAAAACACCAGGTCGAAAATCCGCAAGACCATGTTTCCATTGATTGCATTAAGGACTTTCGAGAGCTGACGGAGATCAAAATCGGTTCTGCGATTTCGGGGCTGTTCATGGTAGGCGGGGGCGTTCCAAAAAACTTTGCTCAGGATACGGTTATATGCGCCGAAGTTTTGGGAAAAGCCGTACCCATGCACAAGTACGCCGTGCAGATTACCGTCGCCGATGCCAGAGACGGAGGCCTTTCAGGCTCGACGCTTAAAGAAGCATCTTCGTGGGGAAAGGTAGACACGGGGTACGAACAGATGGTTTACGCTGAAGCCACCAGCGTCCTGCCTTTAATCGTTAGCTATGTGTACCATAAGCGGGACTGGCAAAGCCGACGGAAAAGGCGGTGGAGCGGGATTTTTGGATAGATTCTCTTGGCCAGAGATATTTTACTATCTTTTATTCCGATATTTGTCGCGGTTGATGCGGTTGGTGTGCTTCCTATTTTTGTTTCGCTGACCGAAGGAGTTGAACGCAGCGAACGAGCCAAGATCATTATTCAGTCCATGCTCACGGCCTTATGCCTGGCGGTCGGCTTCATATTTCTGGGTAAGGCAGTGTTTCGGATTTTGGGTATTACGATAGGCGATTTTATGGTCGCAGGCGGAGCGATACTTTTTTGCCTGGCTATTACAGATATTATCAACCCCGTTAAGAAGCGGCGAATACCCAGTGAACAGCTTGGAGCAGTGCCGTTAGGGACGCCTTTGATTGTGGGGCCGGCGGTTTTGACCACCTGCCTGCTTATGATGTCGCAGCATGGAGTGCTCGCTACGCTCATTTCAGTGCTGGTAAACATATTGCTGGCCGGTATGATACTTGCCTTAGCCTCAGTTTTGATGAAGGTGCTGGGCGAGGCGGGCTCAAAAGCTCTTTCCAAGATAGTCAGTCTGTTGTTGGCTGCGATTGCCGTGATGCTAATGAGGAAAGGAATGGCACAGTTTCTCGGGAATACTTAGGGTGAGGCTTGCGCCAAAAAATATGTCAAAAATCAAGGTTAAGAATCAAAATTGTGGAATCGCAGCTTTGCGGCGGTGCCTTCCTTAATTTTGCATTTTGATTTTTGAGTTTCATTGCAAGCCCGCCCTGCCCGAATCAGCATACAGGATAGATACGTATGGGTCACAGAACCAGCCATGAGCTATTTCACCGACATCCAAACAATCCCATTCTATCGGTCAAGGATTGGCCTTACCCGGCCAATTCGGTTTTCAATGCGGCCGCGACAATAGTGAACGGCAAAACTCTTCTGCTGGTTCGCGTTGAAGATTTCAGGGGAATATCGCATTTGACGGCGGCGCGGAGCGCCGACGGCGTAAGCAATTGGGATATTGACCCTGCTGCCACGCTGGCACGCGACCCCCAGAACCACCCCGAGGAGATTTGGGGAATCGAGGATCCGAGAGTTACCTGGCTGCAGGAATTGCAGCAATGGGCGGTGGCCTACACCGCTTTTTCAAGAGGCGGCCCGCTGGTTTCGCTGGCTACGACGAAGGATTTTCACAGCTTTACCCGGCTGGGCCCGGTTATGCCTCCGGAGGACAAAGACGCTGCGATTTTTCCGGTTCGTTTTAAGGGACGGTGGGCGATGTTTCATCGGCCGGTGGCTAAGCAGCCGCATACCACCGCAGACATCTGGATTTCTTTCTCACCGGACCTTAAGCACTGGGGCGACCACCAGGAGGTAATTCCTGCCAGACAAGGTGGCTGGTGGGACGCAAATAAAATCGGGCTATCCGCGCCGCCCTTGCAGACGCCGGAAGGATGGCTGATTTTGTACCACGGCGTTCGAACCACCGCATCAGGCTCCATATACAGACTGGGTCTTGCTCTTCTGGATCTTGAGCAGCCGACACGTGTGATTCGCCGTTCCCAGGAGTGGATCTTCGGGCCCAAGGCTCATTATGAGCGCGAAGGCGACGTGGACGACGTGGTATTCCCGTGCGGATGGGTCAGGAAAGAGGACGAGATTTCTATGTACTATGGAGCTGCTGACTCCTGCATTGCGTTGGCCACTACCACGTTAAGTGAACTAATCGACTTTCTGCTAAAATGCCCCAGCCATAGCGTCGAGCACTGGTAGAGAATATGACTGGACAACGAGGCATCTCGGAAATTCCCGATTTGACTAATTGTGCCGTCATTGTAGCCCATCCCGACGATGAAACCTTGTGGGCTGGAGGTACAATGCTGATGAATCCACGGGCTCGATGGAAGGTGATAACAGTCTGTAGAAAGAGCGATCCCGACCGCAGCCTGCGTTTTTTTCGAGCTCTGAAGCAGCTAAACGCCACAGGCAAAATGGGCGACCTCGACGATGGTCCCGAGCAGACGCCGCTGGCCGGCGACCAGGTTCAGAACACCATACTCGAGCTGCTTGCCGCTGACAGGCCTGCCCCTTCGATAAGCCCAGGGCACGCTCTGAGCGAGGCCGCAGGGTTCGACCTGATAATCACCCACGGCCCTCGCGGCGAATACACCCGACACCGGCGCCATGAAGAGGCAGCCAAGGCCGTGTTGACGCTGTGGCAAAAGGGCTGCCTGCCTGCAAAGCATTTGTGGCAGTTCGCTTATGAAGACGGCGGCGGCAAGCACCTTCCTCAACCGGTTCAAAGCGCGGATTTGAAAATAAACCTGCCCGAGAACATTTGGCAGAAAAAGTACTATATTATTACCAATGTCTATGGCTTCACCGCCGATAGTTTCGAAGCCAGGACCGCTGTCCGCGAGGAGGCTTTTTGGTGTCTTTCAGCGGTAGGTGACCCAAGGCATCAGTCTGAATAATAGGAGTATGAAAATGAAGGTGCTGGTTCTTTATGACTACCCGCCATCACCGGCCGGACTGGCCACGCAAGGAAACTTGCTCCACAGGGGATTGGAGGAGCTCGGTATCGATGTCCATTCGGTGCATTTCGAGTCAGCACAGGAAAAAGAGTGGTATTATCGCTGGTTCGAGCCGGACGTTGTAGTCGGGGTCGGCTACTGGGGACATAGTCAGCATCTGGTGCTGCACCCTCAGCGCTATGGAGTGCAGCCTGTGCCCTGGCTGGTCGCCGACGGCTATATGGCCAATTATTTCGAAGTGCTCGAAGCCCTGCCACTCATCCTGGTGACTTCCCGCTGGGTAAAAAGTGTCTACATGCGAGATGGGCTAAGCGGCAAAAACATTGAAGTGCTTCCGGTTGGATGCGATACCAGCTCTTTTATACCGCGAGACAAGAACGACCCAAAAGTGGCGGCCGTGCGCGACGCACTGGGGGTCGCACCGGACCAGATAATGATTCTAACCGTGGGAGGCGATGCGACCAGCAAGGGCGCCCAGGAAGTCATGCAGGCGCTGGCTCTGATCGACAAGAAAGCTCCGGACTGGAAGTACGTCTGCAAGGTCTGGCCTCAGCCCCGAACCCAGCAGCAAAATCTGATAGATCTGCAACTGGCTACACAGTTAGGCATCGAAAAGAACGTGGTCTACACCACCAACGTCATCTCTCGCAATTTTATGCCCTACCTATTGGCGGCATGTGATATTTATGCTGCACCGTCACGCCTGGAAGGTTTTGGGATGACCCAGGTGGAAGCCGGGGCTTGCGGAAAGCCGGTCATAGGCATCAAGGCCATGGGAATGTTGGATACGATGGCGCACGGACAAAATGCCCTTTTGGCTTCGGTCGCCCAGGAAATTCGATTAAGGGAGACGCTGGTTGGCGACGAATCCGGGTATGAGGCCGGCCATCGAGTCGTCTTCAAAAGGCCGCGAACGGTTGACTACCGGGCAAGTGTGCGCGATATTGCCGACTACCTTATGCAGCTAATGCAGGATGCAGAACTGCGAAAAAGAATGGGCGAAGCCGGAAGAAAACGGGCCGTGGAAAACTTCGATTATCGAGTAATCGCCAAAAGATTCGTAGCGCTTATGGCGGATAAACTGGGCATTTCCTGATATGAAGACGTGGGAGAAAAGACTGATTGAGCAGGCTAAACAAGCCGCGATCAAAGTGCTGCTGCACAATGCTCACGGACCATATCGCGGGCTTCCCCGAACAGCCGGATGGGGTTATCCGGAACCCTACACACGGGACCTGATGATCTCGTCGCTGGGCATTCTGGTTTGCGGCAACAAGAAACTGATTGAGTCACTGCGGCGGGTGCTGGAAACCGTCGCGCAAAACCAGAGCCGCCTGGGACACATCCCCTCGTTGGTGCACGATCGCGAGGACCGAGGGGCCAGCGACACTACGCCACTTTTTCTGATGGCGGTCGGACTGTTGCGAAAAGTCACCGGCGAAAGCG
>CAZPJZ010000035.1:0-11839 GCA_964586995.1 uncultured Pirellulales bacterium
GCCACTTACCATCGGGGTGGCGATGTGTGGCGTACCAGTTCTTGCCGGGCCAGTCGTGGTTGCCAGGGAACCAGTTGCAAAGCAGATAGGTGATGAAGCTGTCGATGTCCAGTATTTCCGCGAGCGCGTTGTATTTGGCCAGGTTTGTCGGGTCGGAAGCAACAGCGCGTGCGGCGTTGACCATCGCATTGAAGCTGGCGCGTGCGGTGCCGCTATTGGGACCGCCGCCGTCGTTGACTACATTGCTGGTGTTGTGTTTGATGGCATCGTAGGCGTCCTTATCGCCGCCGAACATTTCCGCCGCCCAGGCGTGGTCGGGTCTTTCGTGAATGTAGTACATTCCCCAATAGAGGCCGGTAATATAGACGTGGGCGTAGGATCCGTGAGGCGAATGTCCGCCCATAGCATTGTGCAGGTCAGCAACGTACTGGTCCTGGATGTACAAGGCGGTGTTGCGTTGGTCGGCGCCAGGGTGCAGCCAGGAGTGGTTTAGAACCGCGTCGAGCACAAATGTATTGTGGCGGTCAACGGGCGAATCAGGAAACATTTTGAAATCAAGGTTTGTCGGTCCACCCGTGGGCTGTCTATCATCGGTTTGCGGCTTGAACCTCGGCCGCATCGAGAGCTTATATGACTTCCACCTGTTGAGACTCGTGCCCCCGCCACTAACGCCGCCCTGCATGGCCAGAGCGCAGTTTAGTTGAAATTGCTGGCCGCTATCGGGATCAATGAACTCTAATGAAGCGACGCGCTCCGTGCCGTCCTGGGATTGGTTGATATAGATGCCCCGGCTGCCGAACCAGTCGTCCTTGTTCATAACCAGCGATATGGTGGGCACGGACTTGAGGTCCTGCTTGATCGTGCCGGCGTAAAGGCCCCCAAATTTGTCTTTGCCATCTTGCCCTACGACGTCGGGGTCCATCTGGTAATCGCCGGTAACCGAACCCCACGAACTCGGGCAGCCTACTGGGGTGACTTGCGCCCCGGTGACTGGGTCGGTAGCCTGCCGAATAACATCGTCCAGGAAGATATACGTGTGCGTGTCCACGTTGGTGGATTTGCAGCCCGGCTTGAATGCCGCCGCCCGCAAACACGTAGTGGTGGAGATCTGAATCGGACCCGTATAGATGGTGCCATACGTTTCGGTAGGCGTACTGCCATCGGTGGTATAGCGTATGGCAGCACCCTCCGTTTCGGTGGTGATGGCGACAGAGAACGGACTATCGTAGAAGCCGCGGTCGTGGCTAAATTTTGTGTCGGCTACCACGGCCATATATGAGCCATTGTTCGAGTAACCCGGGGTCGGCGAAAGGGTAACCCAATTATCAAGGCCATCGGGCTCACGCCCGTAAGAGACATCAGGCGTCTGGCTGCCAAAGGTGATGCTGTCAATCAGGGTCATGCCGTCCGCATCAAACAAAGCAATGCAATCGCCGCGGTCGGCGTCAAGCTCAAAAGCTGCGTGCAAGCCCGGGTCGCCGGTATCATTGTCGGCCCATATCAATAGGTAACCTTTTGCCGGGATACTCGTTGCGGCGGCGTTATTAGTGGGAATTTGCCATAAGGTCGGGGCAGCCTGATCATCTGTTAGATACATTCCACCTACGTTGATAGGCTCATCGCCGGCATTATAAAGTTCGATCCAGTCATCATAGTGGCCCTGCGGGTCTCTTATGGTGAGATGATTTCTGGCCATGAGCTCATTGATAAACAAAGTGGCGCCGGTACCGGCCAGCCAGTTCTTCGCCAAGAATGCGAAGTCAACCATGTTGACGCCGTCTTTGGCATTGATGTCAGCAGGATTGGGCTGAGAGTCCAACCACCGCTCGGCGAAAAGAACAAGGTCATCCCAATTGACTTTCTTGTCGCCGTTCAAATCGCCGAGCAGAGGCTCGATGATGTTGATAGTTACTGCGCCGCTGCCTTGCTGGGGCACCTCATCCCAAACCCGAAGCTGGAGTCGATAATCGCCCGGCTTGGAGAATATCGCACAGGGGTCCTCAATATCAGCGCTCGGTCGGAATGTCACCGTACCGGGGCCGCTGAGCTGCGACCACTTGAACGTTAATATTCCCAAACCACAAGGGTCATCGTCATAAATGACGGGGCTAAGCTGCAGGGTATCGTTCGGCCAGAACAGCGATGGGTAATCTCCGGCGTCAACTTCGGGCGGACGGTTGCCTGCGATCCCGACTTCCTGGAGCATAAATCCGCCCAAAGGATATGCTCTGCCGCCCTCGGAATCCGCGGTGGCTTCTGCTCTAATAGTGAAGCTGCCGTCGGCTGCCGGTACGATGTCGTCCCATCGAACGACGTATCCGGCTCCGGCTGCGCTATTATCCCCCGCGAGCAGAATAGTCGTATTTTCAGTTTTTGACACCACTCCATCGCTGCTGTTATTGGTGGCGCTAGCATGGCCCAAAATTGTAAAAAGCGACTTTCGGTTAGGATAGCTGCTCGAGCGGATGGCAGTGCCGACAAATGTGTACGTTCTGACCGATTCCAGGCCGGTGAACTTAATCTCCACCCACCAGCCTGCTCCGCCGTAGTAAATATTGTTGGGGCCGAAGTCTATAATGCCATGGAATATTTCGTAAGCGTCCGTGCCGGGGGCGGGGTTGCCGCCCGCGCCGCCACTGCTGACCTGCAGACCGGCCGGTCCCATCGTAAAGGTCACTGTGGGCATACCAACGTCACTTCCCGTCTGGTAGTTCTTCAAGCGGCCCGTTGCATGGGACAGATCGTTATTATGGATAGTCCAGCCGGTCACGTTCGCTGCGGTTGAGTCTGCCACCTCCCGCAGGCAGTCGCTGTAAGCGATCCATTGTGCATATGTGGCTTCAACGAGCGTTGCGAGCGTCACGGCTGCAATCGTAGCCGCAAGAGTTATTGCCCTTACCTCTTTCATGGACACCTTTCTGAAACATTAATTTTAACAGAATGGTACGGCTAAATCAATAGGTTGCTGTCTTTGGTCGGGCTTGCCGGACGGGCAAACGACGGCACGGACCCCGTCATAAGTTGGAACTGCAGCATTCGGGCCTGACCGGGCGAATTTGTGAATTCTGGGCAATACAGGGTTGACAACGAGTCAGACGGGTGGTAAGTTCATAATCGAAGGATTGTGGAGCGAATAGGGCGCTCTAAATTTTCGGTTCAGAACCTCTTTTTCTGGGAGGCAAAAAAATGGAGTGGCACACCAACTTCCCGAAAGACATGATGCGATCAGATTGCACTGAGAATTCCAGGAGCGTGCAGAGACGAAACGGCAGGCGGCGGGTTGCCGACGGTGTTCGGGCCATCTTTCTTCTGGTTGGCTTGGCAGGTTTGGCATCTGCATGCTTTGCCCAGCAAGCCCCGAGCGTACCTGTAGAATCCGGTGCGGTCAGTGACGCTAATGCCCTTGGTACGCAGGCTTTTCCTTGCTTAGTCGAGATAACTGGCGATGACGTCAACGTCCGTTCGGGTCCGGGTACGAATTACTACACCTGCGGCAGACTCTATCGGGGCGACAAAGTAAAGGTGATCAGCAGCCAATTGGGCTGGTCGCGGGTTTCTCCGCCACCGGGGTGTTTCTCTTGGATTTCAATGCAGTGTGTCGGTATCAGTCTTGAGAATCCCGCCGTCGGCATGGTGACCGGCGACGGTGTTCGGGTCTACGCCGGCTCCGAGTATGTAGAGCCTATGCACTCCACGTCGGAACAGGTAAGGCTCAATCGGGGTGACAAAGTCAGACTGCTGGGTGAGGAGAAGGACGGTTACTATAAGATTGCTCCGCCGGACGGCGCCTATGTTTGGGTGAGCAGTCAATACACCAGAGTGGTGGCGCCGCTTGAACCGACGCCGCCGGCCATCGAGCCGGGAACGGAAGGCTCGCCCGACGCGGTGCCTGGCACGGGCGCTCCTCCCGAAGTTTCTGCCGAGGCCAGGAAGCTCGAGGAATTCTACGCCCTGAAGAAACAGGTCGAGACCGAACGAGGCAAGCCGTTGGCTCAACAAAACTATACGGATGTGAAGGAGGCGCTCAAACAGATTGCCGCCGGCAAAGAGGCCGGCAAGGCCGCACGTTATGCCCAGTTCATGCTCAAGCAGATCGAGGGTTACGAACTGGCCCTGGCTGTGGTCAAAGAGGTGCAGCTTCAGGATCAGCAGTTGCAGCAAACCAAGGACCAAATAGACAAGGCGCGGACCAATAGGCTGGCAGAGGTCGAGAATCTGGGACGGTTCGCCGTGATCGGAGAGTTTCAAGAGTCACGCATTTACGATGCAGAGCCGCAATTGAAACGCTACCGAGTTGTTGACACGTCCGGCAAAATCATTTGTTATGCGGTCCCGAGCGGGCCTGCTATGCAGAAGGATTTGACCGAGTTCATAGGGCGAAAAGTCGGTCTGGTCGGGACGATTCAGCCGGATGCGCCAACGGCAGGGGCTTTGGTAACATTCACCGAAATAGTTCACATTAGCCGTTAGTATAGGCCTTTGCCGGTTAAGGCCGCACAACGCGCACGCCGCCGCGGTGACATCTTGTTATAGATGGTGCAGCCGGAACCTGTGCCGCCACGCCGGCATTTGTAATTGCACAATCGTTATTGTCAGGGCCGAATCTGACACCGCATCCGGATTTGCGGAACCTGGTGTTCGATTCGGCCCCTACATGATGCATCTGCCGTATCTCTGACCCGATCAATCCCTGCCGGGGACGGGCACGACATCGTCCGGTGGAGCTTCCACCTGGCCCGTCTCGAAGTCTTCGGCAGTCGGCTTGAGAGTCAGATTATACCACGGCGAATCCTTGTTCTCAGTGAGGTCTGACCACCTGATCAGTTTTCCGGTGTATGCGGAAATTCGACCCATTATAGCAACCATTGTCGACTCGGCAACGTTGCGGGCCTCGTTCAGTGGCTCGCCTTTGAGGATACTATTGAGCAGATCGACATGTTCCTGCACGTATGGTCCGCCGTGCTCGGGAAACTCGGGCACCTCGATCCGTTTGTCTTTGGTCGGTTTTAGGCCGCCGTCACCCCAGGTGGTTCCTTCCGTACCTGCGAAAAATTCCCTCACTCCGCCGTCGGTACCGTTGACCTGGCGGCACATGCTGTGGATGTGACAGCCGTCGCCGTAATCGAGGTCAATGCTGAAGAAATCGAACTGGTTACCGGTCTTGCGCCGCGCCCGCCCGCCGAAGCCAAGGGCAGTAACCGGTGGATGACCGATGAACCAGTTGGCCACATCGATGTTGTGGACGTGCTGCTCAACGATATGGTCTCCCGACATCTCGGCGAAGCTGACCCAGTTGCGAACCATGTAATCTGCGTCACTCTCGTCCGGCCTTTTCTTCTGGTACCAGAGCGCGCCGCCGCACCACCAGATGCATCCGCCGACGATCTTGCCGATCGCACCGTGGGTTACCGCGTAAGCATTGCGGCGGTAGTTTGCCTGGTGACGGCGCTGTGTACCGGCCACGACGCCGAGGCCTTTTTGCTTTGCCAGCTCGCCTGCCTCAATTATCTTGCGGGCGCCCGGCGGATCGACGGCAACAGGTTTTTCCATAAAAACATGCTTGCCGGCTCTGATGGCGGCTTCAAAGTGCACGGGGCGGAAATTGGGAGGTGTGGCCGTTACCACCACATCCGGGTTGGCATCGAGAAGATTCTTGTAGCAATCACCGCCGCCGAAGCATCTTGACGGCGAAAGATTGTATTTCTTGCCTGCTTCCTCGGCTCTACCCTTGAACCAGTCAGCGGTGGCCACTACTTCCATTTCCAGGCCGTCGATGTGCTTGGCCGCCTCCATGCAGTTGTCAAGAGCACCCCTGCCGCGACCGCCGCAGCCCAGCAAACCCACCCGCATCTTCCTGGGAGGCTGCGCAAAGACGGCGTTCCTACCTGACAATAGTGTCGCCACGCCGAGTGCTGCCGACGTCTTGATAAAACTCCTGCGTGATACACTGCCTGACTTTTCATTCGCTTCGTTCTTCATGAATAACCCTTTCCTAAAAATCATCGCAAATTCGATAAGCTTCAATCACTGCTCGTTCGCCTTCTTTGCCGGGCTTGCTCTTGCCATGCTCCATACACAGCACGCCCCGATAGCCTTTCTGGTGGATGTGTCTGAAGACGTTCTTATAGTTTATCTCTCCCGTGCCCGGTTCTCTGCGGCCCGGATTGTCGCCGAGATGAAAACTGGCGATTTCGTCCCAGGCCATGTCGATATTGGGAATCAAGTTGCCTTCGGTAATCTGCTGATGATACAGGTCGTTGACGATCTTGCAGCAAGGGCTGCCAACGGCTTTGCAGATCTGATATGCCTGTGGAATCTTGGTCAAGAATAGCCCTGGATGGTCTCTCCAGGCGTTCAGCGGCTCAATCACTATCACCAGTTGCGCAGGCTCGCATACCTGGGCGCAGTATTTCAGGTTCTCGATCACGTTCGCAGTTTGGTAATCCCACTCCAGGCCCTCATCGAAGCGTCCCGGCACGACAAGCGCCCACTTGGCGGAGGTGCGCTTGGCAACCTCCACGCCTTCCTTCATTCTCTGTGTCAACATGTCACGTGTTGCCTTGTCGCGGGTGACAAAAGACTTCTTGCCGAAATCTGCGTACAAGACAAATGGTCCCAAAGTCATGCCCAGCCTGTCCATCTCCTTGGCGATTTTTTCCTGGAGGTCCGGCGGCTTTCCCATCAAGCCGTTGTCGAACATGGCGCTGAAACCTTCATCCGCCATGAACTTGAGCTGGTCGATGGGGTCGTTGCCCGCGTGCTCTCGAAACTGGCCGAGACTCGGGGCGTATTTGAGTGTGAACTTCTTGGCCGGGTTAGCCGCCTTTAGCCTGGACGCTCGCATTGAAACTGCAACTGCTGCCGCCGCCGCGCTTACAACTAAATCACGTCGTGAGATTCCCCGCTGTCGACAGTTGCTGTGCTGGTCTTGCATCTTAGTACTCCTGACAATAAACGCGGATCGTTTCCCGCCAATCACCGATGGCTATTCAAGAGTCGCCACTCGTGATCGGCGACTACTTCTTAAAGGGCGTCCATTTCTGTTTGCTCTTGGTGCTGGCCAGAACGGTCTCGATGAAGAGCATGCCCCTTAGTCCGTCGTTGACGTTAGGGAAGTCCGTCTCGAGCGGGTCAGGCTTTCTGTGTTCAAGGCGTGCCCTCAGAGTATCCGCAAAATTGCGGTAGATATTGGCAAAGGCCTCAAAAAACGCTTCAGGGTGGCCAAACGGCAGCCGGGTCGCACGCCCTGCGGCCGGGCTTTTCGCCGCCACGTAGGCGTTTCCACGCCGCCACACCTGCACCGGGCCATTTGGTTCCCTGACGTACAGATAGTTCGGATGCTCCTGGTGCCACTCAAGGGCTTTTTCTTCGCCATAGACCCAGATGGCCAGGTTATTCTCTTGGCCGATGGCAATCTGGCTGGCGTGAAGGATGCCTCTGGCGCCGTTATTGAAGCGAAGCAGGCAATTGCCGTCGTCATCGAGTCGTCGGCCCTTGACAAAGATTGTCAGGTCGGCACAGACGTGGGTGATCTTCAGGCCGGTGATATACTCAGAGAGGTTTTCAGCGTGCGTTCCGATGTCACCCATACAGCCGGCACCGCCGCTTTGCTTGGGGTCCGTTCGCCAGGCTGCCTGCATCTGGCCCGTTTTCTCGATCGCCGTGGACAGCCAGCCCTGCGGATACTGCACCACGATCTTGCGAATCTTGCCCAGCTCGCCCTCACGCGCCATATCTCGGGCCAGCTTGACCATTGGGTAGCCGGTGTAATTGTGCATCAGTCCGAACACTTTGCGAGACTTCTTGACCAGTTTCCGCAAATCCTTCGCTTCAGCGACGTTAAACGTCATCGGCTTTTCACACATTACGTGGAAGCCTGCGTTGAGAAAATCACGAGCGATTGGAAAGTGCCAGTTGTTCGGTGTGGTAATCGCAACGAAATCGATTCTCTCGCCCTCCGGCAACCTCAGCTCTCTCTCGATCATTTGCTCGTAGTTACCGTATACCCGCTTGGGATTGAGCAGCAGCTCTCGTCCCATCTGCTTTGATCTTCGCGGGTCGATATCGAATGCCCCGGCTACCAGCTCGATGCCGCCGTCCATTCGAGATGCCTTGCGATGCACGTCGCCGATAAACGCGCCAGGCCCTCCGCCAACCATTCCCATCTTCAGCTTTCGGTTAAGTTCCATACCTGCTCCTTTCAATCAATAAGATTCTGCGTGCGTATGGTTACCTTTGCGAGACCGACACATCTGTGATGCTCGAAGAACACCACCTTCCAAAAAGAGAAACTTTTTAAGATTATAGAGACGCGGGCCAGCAAAGCAACCAAAAAGATACCTTTTTGCGTCTGAAGTTTGGGTTGACAATAACGGCTCGAAAGTTATAAATTTGCCAATGTCAAGCAGTGTGAAACTCTAAGCATTAGCCGAACGTGGCAACTGCAGCATGAAGACCGATATCAGCCCCGTATGCGTTGACTTGTATTTTATTGCGGTGCAAACTCGGGTTCCGTTGAAGTTCGGACCTGAAACACTGACCTCGGTGACGTGTGCGCGCGTCTGTATGACGGTGGCCGACAGGCAGGGGCGAAAAGCTCAGGGCTGGGGTGAAACCCCGCTGAGTGTGCAGTGGGCCTGGCCGAGCAAGCTCACGTACCAACAAAGACATCAGGCAATGCAGCTTTTCTGCCGGAACCTGGCCGAGGCCTGGGCCAAGTGTGACAGGCAGGCACATCCAATTGAGTTGGGCAGCGATTTTATCGAATTAGTGCTTCCCAATTTGCTGGCTAAGCTCAACCGTGATGTGCAACTGACCGAACCGATGCCCTGGCTGGCAGCGTTGGTTTGCTGCTCCGCTTTCGATATTGCACTGCACGATGCTTATGGGAATCTTCTGGGCCTTGATGTGTACTCAACATACAACGCGAAATTCATGAGCGCTGACTTGTCGAGTTATCTTGAGCCAGACGACGGAGCTAACATCTCGTTCGTGGGCAAATACCCGGCTGATTTTCTCACGTTTCCTCGGGCCAAGATGATGCCCGCCTGGCACCTGGTCGGGGGCAAGGACTTGCTTGATGAATCTGAGCGGACGGGCACGGAACCGGATGATGGTTATCCGGTGCTCTTGCCGGACTGGATCAAACGAGATGGCCTTAAATGTCTCAAGGTTAAACTACGCGGCAACGATTCTTCATGGGACTACGAGCGTTTAGCCCGTGTCGGTGACATTGCACTTGGAAACGATGTTCTCTGGCTGACCAGCGACTTCAACTGCACCGTTACCCACCCGGACTACGTAAACGATATTTTGGACCGGCTGATGATTGAGTATCCGCGCATCTATCAGATGATTCTTTATGTTGAGCAGCCTTTCCCGTATGACTTGGAAGAGAACCAGATTGATGTTCGCAGTGTGTCGGCCCGCAAGCCCCTGTTTATGGACGAAAGTGCCCACGATTGGAGACTGATCAGGCTCGGCAGGAGACTTGGCTGGACCGGAGTGGCGCTTAAAACCTGCAAAACTCAAACCGGCGCACTTCTGAGCCTGTGCTGGGCTAAAGCACACGGAATGACCCTTATGGTGCAGGACTTGACCAATCCGATGCTGGCTCAGATTCCGCATGTTCTCCTGGCGGCACACGCAGGAACGATAATGGGCGTCGAGACTAATGCGATGCAGTTCTATCCGGCTGCGTCGGCACCCGAAGAAAAAGTGCACCCTGGACTATATAAGCGGCGCAACGGTCAGATTGACCTATCGACGCTGCGCGGCTCAGGTTTTGGCTACAGACTGGATGAAATCAAACGTGATTTGCCCGGCATAGCGGCACATTTTGAAAAGTAGAGCTTCGGCGGTTTATAGGAGACGAAACGAAAATGGTCAAATTAAGCGCATTTGCAGATGAGGTGACGGATGACTTCCGGGGACAGGCTGAATACCTTGTCAGAGAGCGGGTGGGCTACATTGAGCCGCGGTTTGTCAACAAAAAGAACATAATGGACCTGAATAAGACCCAGCTAAAGGAAGCTAAGCTGATCATCGAGGACCACGGTCTGAGGGTAAGTGCCATCGGCTCACCGATAGGCAAGGTCAAGCTGGATGAGCCTTTCCAGCCCCATCTGGATAAGTTCAAGCACGCTGTCGAGCTGGCTCAGTTTTTTGAAACGCCCTACATCCGAATGTTCAGCTATTATGCTCCGCAGGGCAAAAACGTCCGCGACTACCGCGACCAGGTTATCGAGCGAATGCTTGCCAAAGTCCAGATACTAAAAGACGTCGATGTCACAATGGTCCACGAGAACGAAACGCACATATATGGCGACACTGCGGAAAACTGCGTGGACCTGGTAAAGAGCGTCAATTCGCCAAAACTTCGGCTGGTGTATGACCCCGGCAACTTCGTATGGGGACAAAAGCTCACGGATAACGTCGAGCGGTATTGGCCCCTGATGAAGCCCTATGTCGTGCACGTCCATATCAAAGACTGGAAGCTCGGCGCCGACGTGGGCAGTATACCCGGCGAAGGTGACGGCCAAATAAAGGAGCTGCTGGCCGAGCTGGCAGCAGTCAATTACGATGGCTGCCTGACGATGGAGCCCCATCTGGAGGCCGGCGGTCAGTTCGGCGGCTCCACGGGTCCAGAGCTTTTTAGCCGGGCCATAGACGCGGTTAGAGAACTTGCAGCAGAAGTCGGCCTGAGATGTGAGTAATGTTATTCAGACCCCACGTGAAACGTGGGGCTAAATATTTGATATTTTATTTAGGGGTTGTGGCGCGCAGGGCGGTAGGCGACACAAAGATAGAAAGGAACAAAATGAAGACGTGGAATTTTGGTATAGTCGGTGCCGGACTGATAGCTGATTTTCACGCGAGAGCCTTAGCAGATATTCTGACCGCCAAACTGGTCGCTTGCTGTGATACGGTTGCAGAGCGGGCCAAAAAACTGGCCGAGAAGTACCACTGTAAGGCTTTCGCAAGTGTCGAAGAAATGCTCAAGAATGAACGAATCGATGTGGTCACCATCGCCACGCCGAGCGGGGCGCACATGGAGCCTGCAATTGCCGCGGCCAGAGCAGGTAAACACGTGATATGCGAGAAACCGCTGGAGATTACGCTCGAGCGGATCGATGCGATGATTGATGCCCACAAAAAAGCCGGCACTCTGCTGGGCGGAGTGTTCCAGAACCGATTCGCCGATGCTCAGACGGCTCTTAGAGAGGCCATAAAGTTGGGACGATTCGGCGTGATAACCTACGCCGGGGCGTATGTTCCCTGGTGGCGCAGCGACGAATACTACAAAGATTCCTGGCACGGCACCTGGAAATTGGATGGGGGCGGCGCCCTGATGAACCAATCCATCCACATGGTGGACATGCTGTGCGACCTGATGCCGCCGGTCGAATCGGTGCAGGGCTACGCCGCCAAACTCGGACACCCGCAAATCGAAGCCGAAGACACCGCCGTAGCGGTCTTGCGTTTTACCGGTGGTGCTCTTGGCGTTATCTATGGCACGACTTCTTCCTATCCCGGCCAGTTCAAGCGTTTTGAAATTACCGGCACAAAGGGCACAGTCGTCTACCTTGAAGATAGCTTGACGGTCTGGCAGTTCGCCGATGAAAGACCCGAGGATGAGCAGATTCGCAAGAAATACGGGCGGGTGAAGGGTTTAGGCGGTGTGGCCGACCCAGCAGCTATTCTGCACGAAAATCATACGCGCAATTTCAAGGCTTTTATCGACGCCCTGGAAACGGGCGGCGATTTCTGCCTGAGCGGAACCGGAGCCCGCAAAGCGGTCCAACTGATTCTGGCGATATACAAAGCCGCAAAGCAGCAA
>CAZPJZ010000036.1:0-11813 GCA_964586995.1 uncultured Pirellulales bacterium
CACAATTATGTGCTCAACAGCGGCGGGGGAAAACTGGCTCTGTGCGCGAGGGTCCATGAGCCGACCAGCGGACGGATTATGGAAATTCGCACCACTGAGCCGGGCGTACAGTTCTACACGGGAAACTTCCTGGATGGCTCCATAACCGGCAAAGGCGGCAAAGTGTATAACAAGCACTACGGATTTTGCCTGGAGACGCAGCACTTTCCCGACTCGCCGAACAAGCCGCAGTTTCCATCCGTTGTTCTCAGGCCCGGCGAGAAATATCAGACGGTTACAGTCCACAAATTCTATGCGAAGTAGAGAAGGCCTGGCGCGACCAGAGCGGTGAGTCACTCGATGCATATTTTGTCGCCGGGCTTGATTTGAGGTATCTGGTCACGCTTTGCCTTGAGGTCGTCTTTTTCCAGTGCAAAGCTGGGGGCGATTTCAATAAGGCAGTCGGGTGAGCCGTTCGGTTTTCGCGGAACAGCGACGCCCGCTGATTCGAGCCAATCGGCAGCGCGGGCGACCATCATCTTGCGTGTGGTTTCGACGCTGTCCACGCCGATCGCATTTTTGGTGGGGGCAAATTCCTGTTCTCTGAGCGTTTCCAGGATTATTGATTTCGAGGCCAAAGGCAGCGCGTCAAAAACAAAACTCTCCAGCTTTATGCCGTTAGGTTTAGCAGGCTCGACAAGGTTTCCGCTCTGGTCGATGTGCTCGATCTTTTTGACGGCCCTGTGCAGCGGCAGCGAAATACCCTCTGCGTTCAGTCTTTCCACGAAGCTCGCGCTTATGATGTGGATGGCGATGCTGCCCATTTCAAAGACCAGCGAGCCGTCAGGCTTTCGTTTCTGGGCCAGATCATCGGGCAAGTCGCTGTACTCAATCACGGTCACTCTGCCATCGACCAGGCAGAAATTGCCCACCCTTTCTTTGGGACTGGCCTTGACAAGGGCCTTCGACGACATCTCAGCCTTATCGAGAGTGTGTAGTCCTATAAAAAGAGGGTCGCAAATATTGACCAGCGGATTGTCAACCTGCCAGTAGCTTATCAGTTCTATGCCGCGTTTCTTCATATCTTTCAGTGCGCCGCTTCGGGCAAGGGCCCTGAAGCATCCGCCATGGCCGTCAGGCGAACGTGCCAGGTTAGCTTTATCAGCCAGCAGGATTCGGCCATCGAAACTGAAATTAGGAAGCGTGCCCTGCTCAAAAATAGAGACGTTGTTCTTGTCCAGGCCGTAATAATCGTTTGCGCGAAAAATCTCGGCGATCCGGCTGAAGTTAAGTGAGCTTGCCATAATATACCAAGGCAGCACGGTTCCGTGTTTCTTCGAGGCGGCGGCGACGTATTCGGCAAACAACTGAAAGAAGGTCTTGCCCTTGATCGGACTAATCGGGAAATCTCCTTTGGGTCCGTCGAAGCCCAGCCTGGTTCCCTGTCCGCCGGCGACCACCAAGGCCGCCACTTTCCCGGCTGAGATCAGCTTTTTTCCCAACTCTATGGCCTGGCTGTACTTACGTTTCTGCACTTTGTCGGCAGGACGGGCACTATAAAATGGCGCCGGGACAAAATCGACCTGGGCGGCCGAAGTGGGCTTTTTTTTGACCAGATTGGCCACCCAGTCATCTATTTGCGCGAAATCCAACTCTTTGATTTGGCCGAGCAGATCCGCCTTTTGGGCCTGATTTAGCTGCCCCCAAAACGCCAGAAGGTGGCTCTGACCGTGTCTTTCGAGCAGTTTTCTTGTCTTTTCTACATCGCGTTCAGCAGCCATAACAGCGGTTCCAAGCCTCAAAAAAGGCAGATATAAGGCACAGCAAGAAATTTTTCAAGAAAGTTAGGAAAATTTGCCGAAATTCAGTTGACAGGAAATCTGCCATTTGCTATTATTGGACTGTAGAAGCAGGCAGGTTGCAAAGGCTTATCATAATACAGAACTGCTATCATATTTAGATCTTCATTTCATCTGACAAACCTGCCCGCCAGAGAATCTGCGTTTTAGCCGGAAATGGTGTATCGGAGCGATGTTCAGGTTTAGTAGCAACAGACATGGCTCCAGCAATACTATTGTTAAAAAACGTTTTGCAGGCTTAGACCGGCTGTTCTTGGGCAAAACTTGTAAACTGTAAAGGAGATTCGCCAGCAAAGAGCCATTTGAGGTCTTGTGTTTGTGCCAGAAAAGGCATTTATCTATCGAAAAATGCAGACCAAAGCGTGCCTAAGAACAGTCAGGCTTGCGAATCTCGAAAGTAAGGAAGGAGAAAGACATGAGAAAAAAGAAAGGTTTTACATTGGTTGAGCTATTGGTCGTGATTGCGATCATAGCGCTGTTGATGGGCATCTTGATGCCGGCTCTGGCCAGGGTCAGGCAGATCGCCCATCGAATGGTCTGTGGCTCGAACCTGTCGGGCATCGGCAAGGCCATGCTGATTTATGCCAACGACTACGAGGATGAGCTTCCTCGCGCCGGCGGCAGAAACACCCTGTGGGGTGGCTCGGTTGTCTACGACGCTCCGGACCGGTTCAGGGCTTATGGCTTGCAGGCAAATGGTACAGGCGGCAGCGCAACGATTACTTCCAGCTTCTATCTGCTGGTAAAGTATGCCGAGGTCACGCCAAAGTCATTTATCTGCAAGGGCGATTCGGGGACCACAGAGTTCAAGCTCTCTGAGTACAACCGCGGCGACCTCGAATTCATCGACTGCTGGGACTTTGGTCCGGCACCAGACCCGGCGAAACACTGCAGCTACACCTATCATATGCCCTATGGTCTGTACGCTCTGACCACATCGAGCGAGCCGGGTATGGCGGTGGCCGCAGACCGCAGCCCATTTATTGAGTCTGCCGCGTTGAGCGCAACCGACGCTCAAACCAGGTACACGCAGTTCAATCCGGTCGGCAACACAGACCAGCAAAAGCGTGGCAACTCGGTTTCTCACCAGGAGGACGGCCAGAATGTCCTGTTTATGGACAGCCACGTGTACTTTGAGAAGAGGGCTTTCTGCGCCATCAACGACGACAATGTTTACACCTACTGGGATGGTGGCGACATAAGACGAGGCGGTGCGCCGGTTCCAGGGTCCACGGAGCCCAGGGATAGAAAAGACTCGTTCCTGGTACACGATGGACCGGCGGCGGGCGGAGTGACACCGCCACGCAGATAAGGAATGTGGTTCTCTCTTGTATAGTCGTACCGGCGGCCTTGTGCCAGAGGGTACGAGGCCGCCTTTCTCAGTGTGTGCCGCCACTGAGACAAACGATATTTAGGTCAGGGTTTGAAGGCGGCGCAGCGGTCCTTTGTGACCTGTGGGAGTTTTCGGAAAAATCATAGAACCCGGCAGAATACGGGACGTATAACAAAGCAGGTAGGTTTGGCAAGTATCTTATAATTTACAGTTGCCATCATTTTTTTTCAAATCCAATTTTCATCCAAACCTATCCGCGGAAGAGTCGTTGGCTGTACGTGATTACTCCGCCGGCCAAAGGACAGCAAAGCGTCAAAAAGTCAATACCTCAAAATCAGAAGGTATGAAACGCTCTGTGTGAATCTACTGCGGTCGTTCTTGGCAGAATCAAAATGAACAAGGGAGATTCGCAAAGAAACAGGTTTGGTTGCGCCATTTGTACGCGGTAGGAGTTTGTGCGCTGCCGATCAGAACGGCAGGAAGGCTCTGCCACGTGCTGGTCGAGAAATGGCGCCGTGCTGAAAGCTGTATTAATTCGTCGAGATGTTAACCAGGTGTGCTTAAGAACGGCCGGTGTTGCGAGTCTCCGTAAAGATGAAGGAGAAACAAAATGAAAACGAAAGGTTTCACACTGGTCGAGCTATTGGTCGTGATTGCGATCATAGCTCTACTGATGGGCATTTTGATGCCCGCCCTGTCCAGGGTCAGGCAGATCGCCCATCGAATGGTCTGTGGCTCGAACCTGTCGGGCATCGGCAAGGCCATGCTGATTTATGCCAACGACTACGAGGATGAGCTTCCTCGCGCCGGCGGCAGAAACACCCTGTGGGGTGGCTCGGTTGTCTACGACGCTCCGGACCGGTTCAGGGCTTATGGCTTGCAGGCAAATGGTACAGGCGGCAGCGCAACGATTACTTCCAGCTTCTATCTGCTGGTAAAGTATGCCGAGGTCACGCCAAAGTCATTTATCTGCAAGGGCGATTCGGGGACCACAGAGTTCAAGCTCTCTGAGTACAACCGCGGCGACCTCGAATTCATCGACTGCTGGGACTTTGGTCCGGCACCAGACCCGGCGAAACACTGCAGCTACACCTATCATATGCCCTATGGTCTGTACGCTCTGACCACATCGAGCGAGCCGGGTATGGCGGTGGCCGCAGACCGCAGCCCATTTATTGAGTCTGCCGCGTTGAGCGCAACCGACGCTCAAACCAGGTACACACAGTTCAATCCCGTCGGCAACACAGACCAGCAAAAGCGTGGCAACTCGGTTTCTCACCAGGATGACGGACAAAATGTCCTGTTTATGGACAGCCACGTATTTTTTGAGAAGAGGTCTTTCTGCGCCATCAACGACGACAATGTTTACACCTGGTGGGATGGCGGCGACATAAGACGAGGCGGTAAACCTGTAGTCGGCTCCACCGAACCTAAGGACAGAAAAGACTCGTTCCTGGTCCACGATGGCCCGGCTGGCACAAAGGACAGGTTCTGCTTCCCCGCTGATACGCCCGTCTGGGTGGACGGGATGCCGGTTAAGATCTCGCAAGCCGCTCAAGGCCAAAGAGTCAGCGTATTGGAGCCTGCCGGCCTGACCAGCGCTGCGGGGCAACCGGTATCGCTGTGCCATATCGAGAGCGTCGAGGAGCACGAGGGAACATTCCAGTGCTATGATGTAACGCTTGAGACCGGAGACTGCGTAAGCGCGGTGGGTTCACATCGGTTTCTGCTCGATTCGCAGCGATGGGTTCCCGTCGAAGACCTGAAAGCCGGATGGAAGCTAATGTCGCTAAAAGGACCCCTCGGCATCAAGAGCGTTGCCAAAAGGCCCACTCCTCTGGTTGGCAAGGTTTACAACCTGAAGATCCAAAACGCAGAAAGGTATTGCGTGGGCAAAGACGGCCTGGTCGTACGCGATTGGTAATCGTGCAGGCCAACTGCGCAGCAGGCGGCCTTGTGGCGTCGTGCGCAAGGCCGCCTTCTCTGCTTAGCCCGGGCAAGAGCAGGAAATCAGATTTGTCTTGGCCCGGCATTTCTGTTAGATTAGCTACTCAAACTGACCGATTTTCGATAGAACGCCGTGGTAGGCCGGTATTTGATAGTGCCACATGGCACTTTGTCATTCCCGCGCAAGCGGGAATCAACTCAAGCGATACGTTAATGGATTCCTGCTTCGGCAGGAATGACACGATGAATCGGTCGGTTTGAGTTAGACGATTTTTTTCAGGGAGTGCAAAATTGGGTCAAACGCTAATCTACAAGATACTCGCCGAGCACCTGGTCGAAGGCAAACTCACAGCCGGCCAGCAGATCGCCATCAAGATCGACCAGACCCTCACCCAGGACGCCACCGGAACCACTGTGTTTCTGCTGTATGAATCTATGGGCGGCGGCAGAGTCAAGACAGACCTATCCGTCAGCTATGTCGACCACAATCTGGCGGGCTTTGGGCCTGAGAACCACAACGACCATCTATATCTGCAGACGATAGCCGCAAAGACCGGCGTTTATCATTCCCGCGCCGGCAACGGAATATGCCATCAGGTGCACTTGGAGCGGTTCGCAAAGCCCGGCTCGACACTGCTGGGCAGCGATTCTCACACGCCTACCGCTGGCGGAATCGCTGCGCTTGCTATCGGCGCAGGCGGACTGGATGTGGCGGTAGCTATGGCTGGCGGGCCGTTCTACCTTACCTGCCCAAAAGTCCTGGGCGTAAAACTCGCCGGTGCGCTTAGCGACTGGGTAGCCGCTAAAGACGTCATCCTGAAACTGCTCGGCATACTTTCCACAAAAGGCAACGTAGGCTGGGCGGTAGAATACTTCGGTGACGGCGTCCCGACCTTATCTGTGCCACAGCGGGCAACCATCACCAATATGGGCGCAGAGTTAGGCGTAACTACCAGCATCTTCGGAAGCGATGAGCAAACCAGAAGGTTTCTGGCCACCCAGAAGCGGGAAAAAGATTATAAGCCTTTGTCAGGCGGCCCCGACGCCCAGTACGACCGCGTCGTAGAAATCGACCTGAGCCAGCTCGAGCCGTTGGCGGCGTGTCCATCTTCGCCGGATAACGTCAAGCCCGTTCGGCAAATCGCCGGCGAGCCGGTCGGGCAGGTCGTAATCGGTAGCTGCACAAATTCGAGCTTTGCCGATTTGATGATGGTGGCCGGAGTCCTCAAAGGCAGGCGTATAAATAATATGGTCGAATTCGCCATTGTCCCCGGCAGCAGAGAAGTCCTGAATATGCTGGCAGAGAATGGCGCGCTGGTGGATATGATTTCAGCCGGTGCAAGAATTCTCGAATCGGGCTGCGGACCGTGCATCGGGCTGGGCTTTTCGCCGGCTGACCAAGTCGTAAGTCTGCGGACATTCAACCGGAACTTTTCCGGCAGAAGCGGCACAAAAAACGACCAGATATATCTGGTTAGTCCGGAGACGGCGGTCGCTTCCGTTCTGACTGGTCGAATCACCGACCCCCGCGATTTGCCCAAATTGTTGGGCATCGAGTACCCTAAGATAGAATTGCCGGTGCAATTTATCGTGAATGACAATATGATAGAGCCGCCTCTGCGCGAGGAAGAATCGGCCAGGGCAAAAATCTGGCGCGCCCCGACGATTGTCGTGCCGCAGCCGCCATCGCCGCTGCCGGAGCAACTGGACGGCAGGGTTCTTATCAAGTGCGGTGATAAAATAACCACCGACGACATTATGCCGGCTGGGCCTTTGCTGAAGCTGCGTTCCAACGTGCCGGAATACGCGAAGTTCGTTTTCAATCGCTTTAATGAACAGGGTAGTCCCACCTTCGCTCAGCGGGCGCTCAACTTAAAAAATAAGGGCTTCGCCGGGGTCATTGTCGCGGGCGAAAGTTATGGGCAAGGCTCATCGCGGGAGCACGCGGCGCTTTGCCCGATGTACCTGGGCGTGCGGATGGTCCTGGCTAAAAGTATCGAACGCATCCACAAGGCCAATCTAATCAACTTCTGCATTGTGCCGGTAGAATTTGCCCAGGTCAGCGACTACGACGAAATCTCGCCCGGCGACGAATTGCAGATTTCTAATCTACCGGCGGCGATAGAAACCTCCGACAAAGTGCAGATTACCAACAAGACCCGCTCACTTGAATTTGCCGGCAGCCTGATTTTATCCAAAAGGGACAGGGAAATTCTACTCTCCGCCGGACTTTTGAACTTTACGCGCAGGAAGGCAAATGCCTGATAAAACTATAACGATTTTCGGCACCGGCAGGACTAAGCCGGGCGAGCCCGCTTACGCTCTGGCGTACGAGACGGGCAAAATATTGGCACAGGCGGGCTTTATCATTGCCAACGGCGGATACGGCGGCACAATGGAAGCAGCGGCTAAAGGAGCAGCCGAGGCGGGCGGAAAAATAATCGGCGTCACCTGCGCAGCGTTTAAGTCCAGCAAGGCCAACAAATATGTCAGCCGGCAGATAACCGCCCAGTCGCTCGATGAGAGGCTCGACACGCTGATAAAGCTGGGACAGGGGTATGTGGTACTTCCCGGTGGAACAGGAACGCTGCTGGAGCTGGCGAAGGTCTGGGAATTGAAGAACAAAGGCTTTCTTGCCACCGGCAAACCGATTATACTTGTGGGCGGATTCTGGAAGCCGCTGCTGGATTTGATAGCCGCCGACGACCCCGATAGTGGTCGGCACTTGGAGCTGGCAAATACGCCCCAGCAGGCAAAAGACATTTTGATAGGCTGATAACTTAACGCTATGGGCAAAAAAGTCACAATACTAATTTTGGCTGTTTTCGCGGGCGCCGGCTCTGCTGCCGGGTCATTTGACCCGGAAAAAACAAGCCAGGCCCTACTGAGTGATGGCTTTGTCCTGACAGGCGTCGACGGCAAACTGAGCAGTCCCGACGGCAATGACGTGTGGTTATTCGTCTTAGCTTCGGATGTAAATGATGGTAAAGTTCGCGTCGGCGCAGACACAGCCCTGCAACTATTGCCTTCTTCGACCCTGGAAAGAATGACGGCTGATATGAAGGCACGCGGCGGCGAAGATTATAGAATCTGGGTCCGGGCCACAAAGTACAAAGGCCGGAATTTCTTGTTCCCGTTTTACTTTCTGCCGCTCAGTAAGGTCAAGGATTCACGCCTTGCGGCGCCGACGGATGCAAATTCGGCGGATGGCTCGCAAGCGGCACAGCTAAAGCCGACGCCCGCAGCTAACGACGCGAACGGCACGTTAGTAATACCGAAGGAGATAACCGACCGGCTCAGCGACAGGCCAACCGTCTACCGCCAGCAGCCGCAAGAGCCGAACAACCAGAGCGAAAAACTGCACGGCATAAAACAAGATTACGTACTGGCCAACAGAACCGGCCTCATCTCGTTGTGCGTTCCCTCGACTCCGCTCGGGACAGTGATGCGCGATGCGTATTGCGAAAAGGGAGAAACGCTCGACGCAATACGCACTGCGCAGTACGAATTTGTCCTTGACGGTCTCGGACTTACCTTTCAGCAAACATCTTTTCGCCTGCTGCCCTGCCAGGTTCTGGAGCAGGCTGAGCAGCAATCCGTAAGAAGCAGAGCTCAGATGGACGCAATACGATTCAAAGTAGCAGGAATTGTGACCGAATATAAAGGCGATAAGTACCTGCTGCTACAAACGATAACAAAAGCATATAGCCACGGCAACTTCGGAAGATAATTAGCCACAGAGGGTACACAGAGAAACGAACAAACAAGGAAAGATGGTGTCACGCGAGCTCGATAAACTCCTGATTTCATATAAACAGCCCGACTTCAAAGAAAACTTGCATAAATTTCTGCACTCAAAGGACGGATTGTCCTATTTCGGTGTGCGTGCTGCTCAGATCAAAAATAGACGAAAAGTCGAAAAGATTCTTGATGAAGTCGTGGATGACGAGGCGCTTGCGAGGTACACCGAGATGTTTGATGGTGTTAAATTAGCGCCTGACCAGTTCAGAATTTCACACGCGGATTTGGAAAGAGCTCATAAGGAAATTGACGCCGACCTTCTAAGTTCAATTCGTCGAGCGATTAATAACGTTCGGAAATACCAGGAAGAAATTTTTATAGCCAACAAGAAGGCAAATCAGAATACAGGCGTAAAATACACGCCCATAAAAAGAGTAGGCATCTGTGTGCCGGGTGCCGCCGCGCCGCTGCCTTCCACCGTGGTAATGACAGCCGTGCCCGCACAAGTAGCAGGAGTGAAGGAAATTGCAGTTGTTTCACCACCAAGGTACAAAGGCGGTATTCACCCGGTTATCTTGGCTGTGTGTCACGAATTGGACATAAGCGAGGTCTACCGTATTGGCGGTGCCCAGGCGGTGGCAGCGTTAGCGTACGGGACACAAACTATCCGCAAAGTCGATAAGATTGTCGGCCCCGGCAGCCAATGGGTGCAAACCGCCAAACTGGAGCTTTTTGGACATGTCGGTATCGATTCGATCGCTGGACCAAGCGAGGTTCTTATCATAGCCAACGACAAAGCAAATCCTGCGTGGGTAGCAGCGGACATGCTAAGCCAGGCTGAGCACGCACCAGGCAGCGCGGTCCTCTTTACAGACTCGCAAAAACTTGCCGAGAAAGTCCTTGATGAGCTTAAAAAGCAGGTATCGCAGTTGAACCGAGCCAAAGAGACCATCGAATGCCTCAAGAAATTCGGCGGAATTGCCGTGTTCGATGATATGGCCGAGATCATCAAGTGGGCGAATGAATTTGCACCTGAGCATTTAGAAATCCAGTGCGGCAAGGAAAGTAAGGAAATTGCCGACAAGATTGAAAATGCCGGTGCGATTTTTATCGGCGAGTATTCACCGGTTGCTGTAGGTGATTACTGGGCCGGCCCCAGCCATACGCTACCTACGGGCGGATCGGCGAGATTTTTCAGCGCCCTGAGCGCCAACGACTTCATGAAGTCGACAAGCATAATCGAATACGATGGAAAAAAGCTCGCTGAGAGTGCCGAAGATATTATTCGCTTGGCTGAGGCCGAGGGGCTTGATGCCCATGCCAGAAGTATAAGAATCCGACAGCAGTAAAGTGATTTGACATCTTGAGCAAAGCAAAAAGTCCGATTTGTATTAGGCCCCACGTTTTGACGTGGGGTTTTTCTTTCTAAACTTCCCAGTTGAGCTTATCCTTATACTTCCAATAGAATCTGCCCAACAAATGCCCACCAATCAGCGCCAGATAGAAAAAAACAAACAGGAAAAGGTAGCCCAGAGTCCACGAGCGCAGCAAGAACTGGGCGGCGGCAGCTATTAAGACACAAAGCCCGTAACAGAATACGACCAGACCGCAGTACAAAAAGAACGTGCTAAATATCGAGCCGATAATGAGAATCGGATTCAGGGCACGAACCGAGTCAAACATCACCACTGCCAATAGGCCCATCGGCAGCAGAAAACCTCCGCAGCCATACAGGGTCCAGAAGATCGCATCGCCTCTTTGAGTCCAGCCGAGGTAGAACATCGCCGGCGCCATAAAAAAGGCAAGACAAACCACCGACTTGAACGCTTGCCGAAGAATATCCAACCCGCCTGGCGCAATGCCGGCAGTCTCCGGCGCCCTTATTCCGCCGTCAGCGCTATCCCGAATGCACTCACACACGTACCAGCAAACGTACAATATGAAAATCACCAGTGAGGCCCAGTGAAGAATTATGAACACGACAAAAAATACAAGCATAGGCGCAAAGGCCAAAGTGAGTGCAAGCAGAGATTTTGTCAATGCCCGAAGGACAAATGGGACGCCGGCGCTGATTGCGATGAGCGTCAGGCCGGGCTTACTCACAGGATAGAACAAGATATCAATAATCCAGGGGAGCTTGCGCTGCGGGATTTGCTCGGCTTGCTGCGTTATAGAACCGCCCTGGAGTCTGCGTAGCTGCTCGTAAGCGGTTGCGGAAGAATCGGGCTGCCCGGCTTGTTGAGCTGGGGGCTTGATATGCTCTGGAACATCGAGCAGAGTCAGGTCGTACGGAGAAGCGCCAGCCCGGGCAGTTTCGACCGCGTCCGGCCCGGCATCCTCGGCAGCAGGCTGCGGCACAGTCAGGACGCTTTTGCATTTTGGGCATTTGCCCTTTTTGCCCGCATGTCTTTCGGAAACACGCAACAGCCAGCCGCAGGTTTTACAGCGAAACTCTATCATGCAATCCCATCACAAGCCCCAGTTGAGCTTGTCCTTGTACCACCAGTAGAACCAGCCCAACAAATGTGCCGCTACCATTGCAAGGTAAATAAAAGCCATTCCCGGATACGTCAGAGATGCGCGGAATAGACGGCCTAAAACCAGCATAATCTGGCCTATGCCCTGTTGTAAGCTCTGGGCAGCCGGAAGACTAAAGGTATTGGATGCGATTACCGCAAGCAATCCACCAAGCACACAGAACAGTGGCACCAGCCCGCAATACGGCAGAAATGTCCGCAATATCGAGCCGATTATGAATACCGGATTAAGTGCGTGTGTCGCGTCAAACAGAACCGCGGCAAGTAGCGCCACAGGCAAAAAGAAAGTTCCACAAGCCGAAAGCACCCAAAAAATCAAATCGATCTTCTTGGTGAACACATAATAGAGCGCAACCGGCCAGAAGCAGATAGCAATTGCACCCAGAATCAGAAACAGTTGGCAGATGAGTTCGCCCG
>CAZPJZ010000037.1:0-11649 GCA_964586995.1 uncultured Pirellulales bacterium
CCAGCAAGGCCAGAGGCTCCTCGGCTGGTATCGTGGGAACAAAGCCAAGTTTTGCACTCCTGACAGGTGTAACATAAATCGCATTGTCGAGGTGCTCGGCGACAAAGCCTTTCAGGCGCAGCGCGCCGTAAATATGCGCAAGCGCCTTGCTTCTGGGCAATTCCTCCGGTGCGTATATGCTCACTCTGACCCGCTCAGCCTCTTCGGCTGGGATAACCGTTTTGCCGGTCCACTCTGCGATTTTCTGAACAATCTGCCGCATCTCCACATTCTTGAGGTTCAGAAGTTCCATCGGCTCATTGGCGTCGTTGGCATCGGTGATTCTCCCGGATCGGCTCGGTGGGCCTGCACGGTCACCAAAGCCGGCAACTCTCGTAGACCGGCCAACATCACCGCCCATATCCATTTGTCCGGGCCGCCGCCCAAAGGCTCTACGCTCACCAGCTTCAGCCAATCTGGCCGGCGCATTAGCATCAGCACTCACCTTAGGTTCATTGACGTCCGCCGATGCAACGGGCACAGTAACACCAGACGCTATCTGAGACTCACTTGCACCAGGTCGCGTTTCGTCCCATTCACCCCATTCATCCCATTCGCTCCATTCATCCCATCCGTCGGATTCACTGACTACTTGGGTCTCAGCCGGCTTTTCTTTCGGCGCCGGCGCGGAAGGGTAAAAGCCGACTCTCCAGACGATAAAAACTGCCGCGACACCCACTGCAATCCACATCATGACTTTTGACAGTTTCATTTTAGCTACCCCACTTTGCTCTTCTGCGCGCCACTTGGCGCTAGGTTGTTAAAGTTATTCAGTTCCCGAATTGGTATTCTCGTCCGGAGATGTACTATTCTGCTGCTCTCCGGTCTGTTTCTGCTGCTCTTGGGGTAAAATCGTTTCCGAGCCGTCCAAATCCGGAGGGGCCGGGTTGTCTGCGGGCGGCGCGCCGCCGAATCTCTCACGCAGTTGGGCTCTGACCGCTTCTCTTTCCTGCTCGGACATATTCTCCCATCTTTGTCTGACGCCCTGCCACTGCTCTGCCAATTTGGCTCTTTCTTCCGGAGGCATCCGGCCAAATCGCTGCCTATCCGGCCCCTGACCGGCGTCAAATTTCCGGCGAACTTGCGCTCTGAACCGTTCCTGTTCTTGCGGCGACATGTCCGCCATCTGCTCTACCATCCTGGCCCTCTGCTGCTGCTGTCGTTGTCGGTCTTCAACCGAGGGGCTTTGTCCCATTCGTGGTCCGCCGGGCCCTCGCCCCGGCTGCTCGCCGGTGAGCTTGCTATCCCGCTCGGCGGCCTCGGGCGAACCGCTCCGTGCGCGCTGAAAAACGGTCTCTCGAATTAGAAGACCAATCCCCAAAACAGCACCGAGCACCGCGGCTACAACCACGACTGATATTACTGCGGTCCATTGCTTCATATTGGCTGGCCTCGCTGGAAGCATCCCGTTATCGTCCTCTGCGACCAAAGTCCCCGCCGCCACCGGGACCGCGACCCTGACCGCCACCCGGTGGCCCTCCACCAAACCTATCACGCATCTCAGATCTGAATCGGTCTCTTTCTGCCTCCGACATACTCTCGAATTGCCCTCTCATCGCCATAAATCTCTCTCTCATCGCGGCTCTTTCTTGCTCAGAGAGATTGCCGAACCTGCCCATGGCCGGCCCACCGGGCATTTGCGCTGCTCCGGAAGCTTGGACCATCTCAGCTCCAGCTCCGCTGGTTTGCCCTGCCCTGGCCACTTCTGTTCCGGGCCTTGACCCTGCCGGAGCGACAGGAATCGGTGCATCAATCGGCGCAAAGACCTTCTCATTGCCGTCCCACTCTATCTTGACCTGCGTAGGCTCAATGGCCACGATCTTTGCGTCACCAACCGTTTGGCCAATTCTGTACCATGTGTCGTTTATCAGCACCTCGTTGCCCATTATGCCTGATACAAAGCTCACCGGGTGCTGCTTTGGCGGAGGTGGGGCAAACAGATTGTCTTTTTTCAATTTTTCGGAGATGGCCTTTGAATCTGCCAGGCGGTTCTGTGTTTCCCGGGCATCCGGCTCACTTTGCGCGATGGCTTCTTCCAACAAGGCCTCCGCCTTACTTGCAGCCGCAAAAGAGCCTGCCACCTTGACCAAGATTACAACTGCGCATACTGCTGAAGCCGCCAGCAGTAGCATTGAAGTGAGTTTCTTGTTCTGTCTTAGTTGTTCGCGTATCATACATTGACCTCCATAAACTCCCGGACGCTTCGAGCGTCGGGCAAAGCCTATTTGGCAAACGTGGATAGGGTCAAATTCAGGTCCACTTCCTGCCGCTGCCGCTGCTGCACTTCAGGACGTTGCCCTGCCGGCCGCTGGGCCTCCGAACGCTGTCCGTCGGGGCTCTGCCCTTCTGGACGCTGCCCTGGCTGCTGTCTTGTCGTCGTAGCCACCTTTATGCGCATCTCTTCGATGCCAACCAGATAAGGGTTCTGTTTAAGCTCGGCAAGCAGGTCGAGCACTTGCGTGAACCGGCACTTAGCATTGCACTTCAGCCGCAACAACTTATAGCCGCCCTGCCCCTGTGTGCTGGGCAGAGCCTGCAACGGTTCGCTTGTTATACCTACTTTCTTTAGCTGTTCGTTAAGCTTATCTCTGAACAGAAGCTCCTGGTCCTGCTCGCCCTTTGGCATTTCAAACACGGGCACAATCGCGAGCAGACCGGCTTGCTTGGCTTCGTCCACACTGATACGCTTCAACTTGGCTCTGGTCGCAGCAAGCTCTTTTCTCGTTTTGCCCCAATGCTCAAACCATTTCGTGCCGAGCGCAACTACAAGGATAGCGGCCGCACAGGCGGCTCCGATCATCAGCACTCTTTTTTCTCTTTCGCCCAATTTTTTTATCATAGTATTCCCGGCCTTTGGCTTCGCGGTTGTACCGTCTTTCTGGTAAATGTCCTGTAATGAAAAGTGATAGTGAATCGAAGCCTTCTGGTTCTGGTGTCTCTTGACGTGTTTTGTATGTTCACATCTTTTATATCTTTTTTACTCAGAAGATATTTGTGAAAATCATACAACTGGTCGTTGCTCTGGGCCTCTCCGGTTATGGTCACGGGCTGGCCCTTTCTGAAATAGAAAGTGTCCAACTGTATGCCTCTGTTATCTCCGCCCGAACTTATATCGTTCAAAAGCCCCAGCAGGTCAGGCCTCTGCCGCGCAACGTTCTCTATGAGTGTCTGCCGCTGTACAAGCTCGTTGAACTGCGGTTCTGCTGCCAAGCGGCTGAGCCTTTGGTTCGCGGCGACGTCCACCCCGTAGGAGACAATCACGAACAAGGCCAATAGCACCGCTGCAATGCCACCAGTTACCTTTAGTGAATACAGACCGGAGGTCTTTTTTCTGCTGGCCGGCTCATAGAGACGGGCGAAAAGATCGAGTCCGTCTATGGTTGTCTCCAATGCCATCAGCGCCAAGCCTATTGGCAGCCTGTATTCGTACAGTTGGGCCGTAACCGAATCGCCCTTCGTCCGTAAGCCCGCAGCCGCGGGCAGGGCCGCGCTTGCCTTCATTCCCGCCGATTTCAGACAGGAAACCGCATGTTCGATGGCGCGGCTGCCGTCCGACAGCACAACAACGGGCAATGCCGTGTGGTCGGTGTAGCCAAACGACTCTAAAGCGCTTCTGACGTCCTGCGAGAACCTCTCGGTAACTTCCGTTTGCTCAAGCAGGCCCGTGCCGAAAGAGAGTTTTTCGGTCATTTGGGTGAAGTCCTCGATTCCGATGTCCAGGACCATCGCATTGGTTAGTTGCTCGTTCTCTACCAGGCACAGCCGTGTGCTTCGTGCGGTCAGACTTACTACCAGAGCATTTTGTCCGCCCCCTGAGAAGATTGCTCGCCACGCTCTGACGATCCCCTCGGAGTCCAGCAGTATCTTTTCCGGCTGAAAGCCACGGACGCTTTCCACAAGCTCCTGCAAGGGTTTCTTTCTCGCTGCGGCTATGGTAATTGCCGCTTTGCCGTTGCGCAGCGGGCCTCGACGCCAGGCTAATTCTATCTGGTCGGCAGGCAACGGCAGCATCGTCTCGGCCTGCATCTTGACGATGGCTTCTGTTTCATCGTCTTCTACAGCCGGCGCATCAATGCGGTAAAACGCGACGCTGGTCGAGTCAAAACCCACAACGGCCACTTTGCCACCATCGAGTCTCCTTTGCCTGGCTGTAACGGCAGACAAGCCGCACTCCGCCGCAAAAGTGCTCCAGTCGCCGTCGCTCATGCTGCTACTCTTGGTCCAGAGGACCTCCAAGGCCCCGTGCTGCTGCTCAAGTTCTACCGCCTTCAGCTCTCTGTCCTGGCGCGCGATTGCAATCACACGCTGTCCTTTAGTCCGCTCATCATGCATCAATTACTTGCTCCCTGGTACCAGTAAAGTATCTTATAAGGGCTTGAAGTTCTATCTATCACTGCTTCGGCTTGCAGTGTCAGGCCGGTATCCGAACCACGCGTGGCCGCGGCAAAACAGCGGATGGTAAAAACATCCGACCGCGTGGTTATACTGCCGGCGATCCTCCTGAAGACATCCAGACTCACCAAACCGGACTCCAACAGATCGGCAATGCTCTGCATTCCATCTACTGTCCCTTGTCGGTAGGCGACTATGTTCTCGGCAATCTGCCAGGCTTGATCGTCGCCCCCCAACAGCGCTACGAGCACTTCCCTCGGGGCCGTGTTGATGTTGACTTTGCCCGGCACCTGTTGCTGGCTATCCACGGTTATTCTGTCCGCTATCTCATAGAATGTTTGCATATCCAGAGTTCCAGACTGGCCAGCACCGCCGCCCGCAACCTGGCCGGCCCTGCCGCCCGCAACCTGGCTGGTCCCGCCGGACGTGCTATTACTATCGTCTACCAAATCCACGATGCTTGTGAACTGACTGCTGCTGCGTCTATCCACAATCAGCTTCGCCACAGAGCCGTCTATCCCCAAGGATTGCTGCAACTGCCTCTCGTCGGCCTGGTTGATATTGACCCTCGCATTGCCGTCAGCATCCACGTTCCTATCGTAGGAATAGCACGTCAGGAACGATATCCAGCCCCTATCCAGCTCATCATCCCCATCGTCGGGCGGCGGACTTTTGTCCCCGTCGCGCTCGTTGTAGTCTAATTCACCGTTTAGGTTCGTATCCTCGCCATAAAACAGCTCTTCGGTTACGCCTTTGACCAGGAGCAGTTCACGTATCGTCCTGAAAGGACCGTTGCGAATGGTATAGCGGAAAGGCAAATTCTCGTAGTATCCCCCTTCTACGCCCAGACCGCTCGGCGTATCATCACTGTCCCGCCAGTCGATTATGGCGTCTGCTATGTACTCTTCCATGTACGGCAGCGCCATGAGCTGCTCTTTGGTCGCCGTGTTTATGTTGAGCTTGCCTGCCTCATCGACCACTCGAACGCTGTACAGGCAGCCATCGAGACTCACGTTATTGAAATCCTCGTGGTTGTAACTCCACAGCTCCATCAGGTGGTCACTTTCTCTGGCGTCCTCGTTCAGCAGCGCAACTGCCGTCTCTATTCCGGCCCGACAAGCCCACCGGCAACGCAGATCCTCGGTCCTGAGCAAACGAACCCGCCCGTCGAGCCGCGCGTTCTGACCAAGCGTCGCGACCATAACCGTCAGCACCATCACTATCCACAGCACGGCTATCAGGACAAGCCCCTTCTTGCTGCTGGCCCATGACGTTCTTACTATACCGGCGTTTTTCTTCTGTAAGTTTCTCACCTGTTCATCTGGCCCGTAGTGGTGCCTTCCACGGCGCCACCCGTTTGTTGCTCGGTGCTGCCGAGCTGCTCAGTGCTCTGCAAAGCCTCAACCATTTGTCCCACCGACCTAACCAAGCTGACCATGACCGATTCCACGGCCGGGCTGCCCCGCCGCGGCGGCTTCGATATGATGTTTACCTCAACCAACTGGGGAATGGTCTGCATGTCCTCCGGCCATTCGTTGGACCACTCCGCCCCGTCAAAGTACCGCACTTCGAAGACGTCGATGTCTTCGGCAATCACAGCCAGGACGCCGCCCGGGTCAGCCTCATCATTGGGATCGGGATATGGCCAGATTCGCCGAAATAGAGCGGATTGTTCCTGATCTTGCGCCAGGAAATACTGCACTTCATAGACATCCGCTTCCGGCTGGTCAGGCCTTGCTTTTGCCCTGGCGACCGTGTAGAACGTCAACGAAGCGGCGGCTCCCTGTCCCACTTCTTGCGTTGTGCCCACGAGCTTCATGTTGGCAGAAGTCTGGTCACGATACAGATTCATCAGGTCCGTCGAGATCAAGCTTGACGCGAACCTTATCTCGGCGGCAGAATCAATGTTGCTGTTGACCATCTCGGAGCTGGTCGTGATAGCCCGGAGCGTGCCCACCGCCACCAGTGCGATGAACGTTCCCAACATTGTGGCCACCAGCAATTCAACCAAGGTAAAACCAGCATTTTTGAAAGTGGTTCTCATTCAATCATTCCTGCACTGTCCCTGTGCCTGTTCCCGTGCCTGTGCCTGTCTCGGTAACGGACTCCACATAAGTGCTCTTACCGTTAAACATCGTCTGGACTGAGAGGTGATAGGGCCGGTTTCGTTCGACCCACGTAACCGTTATCGTCACCAGATATAGGCTATCTACACCTTGGTAATCAGCCAAAGCTTGCCAGAAGTATCCAGGCTCAAGATACTCAATGACTCCTTCTGTTTGTCCCAGGTCCACAAATTCGTCGATTCCAATGTAGTCAATCAAATTAAGCTGCCTATCTATCAACAAGGCTGCAATCTCATACTGTCGATTGAGTCTTGTCTCGGTCAGGGCCCTGGTGCTAATCGCCCCTACGGTCAGAACTGTCCCGGAAAGGATGGCGCTTGCCATCACCGTCTCAACCAGATTGAAACCCCTATTATTTGCTCTGGTCATTGTTCTGCGTCCAAATCGAAGGTGCCGATCGTCAGGTTTTCAGGCGTGCCGAAGTACATCTTGGCCTTGCCTGTCGCTGCTGCGATGTGCACCGTATAATGGTTCTTGCCGTCTCCAACCTGAACCACCGCCAACTGTGCCGTGCCGCCCGGCCAGAATACTACAGCCGTCTGGTCAGGGTCTTCAATCTGCGTTGAGGAGCCGACCGGCACAATCTGAATATCCTCGAATTTAACGTCACCACGAAATTGCACCGGCTTGAAGTACACATCCCGCACAATTCCCTGCTGAACCTGCTCGGTCTGCTCATCATACCCGGCGTAAGTCAGTTGAAACGCATTGTTGATCGTATCAAACTCCATCTTGTACGGCCTTTGTTTCTCAATGGCCATCATCCTTGCGTACTTGGCAGCGAACACGATGTCCCGCGCCGCCTTTTCCGCCAGCATTTTTCTGTATGTCCCCACATACAGGCCGCCTCCCACGCCGCCAATAAGCGAAATAAGCAGCACCACCATCAACAGTTCGGCAATGGTAAAGCCCGGTCTCTTGGCTTCAGTTTTTAGTCCACATCTTCTCATCTTCGGCCGCACTTTAATCGTTGATTATATCGGCGTTATCGCCTTCACCGCCTTCCATGCCGTCAGCACCCAAACTAACCAAATCAAAGCTGCCCGGATTGTATTCACCCTCGGCTATGTATATATACGGGTTATCCCATGGGTCCAGCAGCTCACTGCGCTTTACATAAGGGCCGTTCCACTTCGCCTCGACGTCGACCGGGGCAACCAGCAGCACCTCAAGTCCTTCCGAATCATCAGGATAACGCCCACAATCAACGTAAAACTGGCCAAGCCCAGATTCAATAATGGCCATCTTGGCTCTGGCTATCTGGCTTTTCGCCTTGCCGATACTTTTGAACATCTTCGGTGCAACAAACACAGCAAGCATGGAAATGATAAGAATCACCACCATCAATTCGACCAGTGTAAAGGCCTTTCTTTTCTGCTTCTGGCGCTTCATTTGGGGACCTTTCATAAAAACCAAAGCGAAAGCCAAAGACTCTCGCGCAAGATCGTAAGCCATTTCAGACTACTCCTGCACCCAATTCCATCACAACGATTGGCAGCAGGGTCGCCGCTATTATGAAGCCTATCACTAAAGCCAGCACTAATATCAGGATCGCCGGGAAGATCGCCATGAATCTGGTTATTGCTGAGTCTGCCTCGGTATCGAAGGTCTCGGCGGCGTTAAGCAGTAGCTCGTCGAGCCTGCCGGTTTGCTCGCCGATCGAAACAATCTGCACCAGCAACGGCGGAAAGAGTCCCGACTCATGCAAGGGCTCGGCCAGCGGCTCACCTCGTTTTACCTTGTCCGCCACCGTATCGATTTCTCTTGCCAGCAGCTCGTTACCCAGCGTGTCGCGGACTACGCTGAGCGCCTCCAGAATGGTGACGCCACCCTTGGTTAGCGCTCCGAGGGTTCTGGCAAACCTGCCGACCGCGATGCTCCGCAAGACCGAGCCGAGGATGGGGATTCTCAGCTTGAATTTGTCCCATACGATCTTGCCCTCGGATTTGCTCCATCTCCTTGCATAATAAAGCCCGACGACAATCAGACCGAGGCCGACCCATCCATAGGCCTTCGTGAATAGAGCTTTCATAAAATCGCTCACAGCCATCAGTATTCTTGTCGGTAGCGGCATCGCAGCAAGGCCGCCGCTTATGGTAGCCAAAATATTGGGCAGTATGACTGTGATTATGATGGTCACCGATACCAGTCCCAGGCACAGCACAAAGATAGGATATGCCGAGGCGTTCTTCATGTTGCTCTTTATCTTTTCTTCCCGATCCAAAATCGCTGCCAGGTGGGCCGTGGTTTGTTCGAGAATGCCGCCTGTTTCTCCAACGCGAATCATCGATACATACAAGGGGCTGAAGACCGTCCCGTGCTTGGCCATAGCGTCAGAAAGCGACTGGCCGGAACTGACGGCGTGAGTAACGTCCGTGAGCATTTCTTTCATTGCGGCTTTGTGCTGCTGCTCGCGGATAAGCTCGAGCCCGTTAAGCAGCGGAAGACCCGCCTGCAAAGCCGTGCTTAGCTGCGTGGTCATTGCCAGAATATCTTTGCTGCTAATTCTTCGCGACCCGAACCTCATCAACTTAGGCAGCGTCAAGCTCACACGTTTCGTCTGGCTTTCCGGCAGGACCCTTTCGCCTGCGGCTTGCTCGACCAGTTCTGTCACCAACTCCCCCCTATCTGCCAGAACAGCGATGGCGCTTCTGCGATCGGCGGCCTCAACCGTTCCGCTGACATGCCCACCGGCCTGCTCAACTGCCTTATAATAGAACTGGCTCACAATTCGCCCTCATCTGACTTGTGCCTCGCACGTACGGTACGTCCACTGAGCTGCCAAATAGTGGACGCGCCTCAATCGTCGTCCTCGATACTGCTGGCGACTCTCAACACCTCCTCAGCGGTAGTAACACCTTCCAAAACCTTGCCAATGCCATCGTGTACCATGCTCACATGATCTGCCGGCGCCGCTTTTATGATCTGTTCGGTCGTTGGTTTTGTCGCGATCAGCTCGCGCAGTTTGCCGGTTATTCGAAGCAGCTCAAAAATACCCGTTCTTCCGCTCATTCCGGTCTGCGCGCACTTATTACAACCGGCACCGTGGTAAAACTTAATGTCAGGGCCGGTTTTCAGTGAGCCGTTGAGGCTTCTTAGAACGGTTGCCTCCGGCCTGTATTGCTCCCTGCAACCCGGACAAATCTTACGTATGAGCCTTTGCGCAACCACCGCTTCCAGTGAACTGGCCAAGAGAAACGGCTCAACGCCCATATCGATCAACCTGGTAACCGCTCCGGCCGCATCGTTAGTGTGAAGTGTCGAGAAGACCAGATGCCCGGTCAGCGCAGCACGAATCGCTATGTCCGCTGTCTCGCGGTCCCGAATTTCACCCACCATTATTATATCCGGGTCGTGGCGAAGTATGTGCCGCAGTCCGGCGGCAAACGTCAGTCCTCTCTTCGGATTGATGGGCATCTGATTAACACCGTCAAGCTGGTACTCGACAGGGTCTTCCACGGTTATCATCTTGACTGCCGGCGAATATATCTTGTTTAGCGCCGCGTACAGGGTGGTCGTCTTTCCACAGCCCGTTGGCCCGGTAACCAGAATGATGCCGTGCGTTTGACGCACACATTTGCTGAAACCTTCCAGACACTGGGCGTTCATTCCCAAATCTTCAAGCTTTATCAGTGATGCACGCCTGTCCAGAAGTCTAAGCTCCATGTCTTCGCCGTAGACTGTCGGGACGGTGGAGACACGAATGTCCACTTTGCCGTTCTTGCCCACAAACTCGATGTGTCCGTCTTGAGGCACGAAACGCTCCGCGATGTTCATGTTGGCCATAATCTTGATTCGCGAGACAATCGCTGCCTGTAGCCGCTTCGATGAGGGGGTCTTCTCCACCAACATGCCATCGATTCTGTATTTGATCTTTACCTTATCGGCGAATGGCTCGATATGTATGTCACTTGCGCGGGCGTCAATCGCTTCGAGTATGATAAGATTTACAAGATTAACCAAAGACGGCTGCCTTGCCAATTCGTGTAACTTGGCCGGCGAGTAATCGCCGTTATCCAGCTCGGTCTGGCTTTGCTGCTCGGCCGGAGCAAGGTTATCGAGCATCCTGGCCACATTACTGCCGTAGAATTTTAGGATCGCGCTCTCCATCTGCGTAGGGTCGGCGTAGTACCGGCGTATCAGGTGGCCGCTTACCAATCGCAAATCCTCCGTAGCCCGCGGCTGGAATGGGTCGGTCATAGCCACGCCCAGCCGGCCGTCTTCCTTCCACAATGGCAGGATGTTATACTTGCTGACCAATTCCGCCGGTACCAACGCGATGACCGACGAACCTATCGAAACGTTGGTTAAATCGATCTTCTCTATCCCCGCCTGCAGCGCCAGCGCCTCATTTAGCTGAGGACGGCTGATATAGCCAAGATCCAGCAGAACTTCACCTAAGCGTCTGTGCCGAGTCTTTTGCTCTGCCAGCGCAAGTTCAAGATGCGATTCGTCCAAGTAGGATTTTTCGCAAAGCAGCTCACCCAGTCTCTTCTTCTGATTCCTATTGTCTGGCTCGTTCATCTCCGGCTAAACACCCCAAAAAGCAACCGATATCAAACTAAGCTCTTTCTTACAAAGTACTTATGTCGATTGATAGCCACCATTTAGCTTGTATGACTTTCTGAATTTGAGCAGAACATCAAAGCTAACGATGCCCGACCCTAAGTTTCAAACAGAGCAGAAACCATACAAAACGGCAGACAGCTACCTTTGCTGTAGACGCTTGGGAAAGCGGTTTTATTACAAAAAACGGTTTTCGTGCGTCAAAACGGTGACCCAGGTCAACGGTGCGCAAGCAGCGATGGGAGCTGCCCCGCAAAGCCGATTGCTGATCCCGGAAATTTAATTGTGAACACCCTGCTCAAAACGTGGATTTCTTAGCGACACGAGACTTTCAGCACTCGCTCGAGTCGACTTATTTTTCATAGTGCCGACCAGCTCGGATCAAGTACCTAACCCGGACGAGCAGGAACCAAACAGGTCCATGATTAGTTCTGGAAAAAATCGAAGTTGGGCATACTTTGAAAAGCAAAAAGGCAGAAGTACCTCGTAACATTTCAATTTATATGTATCCCAATATTGTCATACC
>CAZPJZ010000038.1:0-11631 GCA_964586995.1 uncultured Pirellulales bacterium
TGAAGATCAGCCCGGCGGCGTAGATTTATGGCCCGTCGAAGCTGACGGAGGCGGCATGTCCCTTTGCCGCAAAGTAGCAACCGCTTACGGCAATGACGTGGCCAACTGGCAAGCCGCCGTACCCTCGCCTGGCATGAAATAAATCGAGCATGGATCGGCGTCTATCATCATCGACAATTGTAAGTGAGATGGGCCTCGAAAAGACGCATCGGCGTGATTTTTGCAGACACCTGGTCGGCTTGGCACCTGCGACGCTTGAAATCTTCAGACCCCGTGTAAAACACGGGGCTAAATATTTAGCCGGCCGTTTCTCCGCCGGCTTTCGGCTCAGGTACATCGTGGCATCGAGCGAGATCAATCGGGCCCGCGAATATCTGGAAGCGTGTCTGGAGACCCCGCTTTGCGGGGACCCTCTGGAAAGGGTTTTGTGAAATCAATCCAGAGCAAGGAGCACAGCAATGAACAAAGTGCTTATTATTGTCGGCGAAGCGACTGAGACTGTGGACACCCTGTATCCTTACTACCGTCTGCAGGAAGATGGCTTTGAGCCGGTTGTGGCCGGCCCCGAAAAGCGGCGATATCACATGGTCCTGCACGAGGTTCCGCCGGACTGGGACGGCAAAGTCACTCGCGAGTTCGAGGGTTACACAATCCAGGCGGACATCGCCTTTAAGGATATAAAGCCGGATGAATACCTGGGCATCTTCTTCTCAGGTGGTCGAGCGCCGGAGTATCTACGATACGACCAGGACCTGATTCGCATCACGCAGCACTTTTTCCAGGCGAATAAGCCCATAGCCTGTGTATGTCACGGCGTTGAAATTGTAGCCAAGGCCGGTTGCGTGAAGGGCCGCCGAATGGCAACCGTCCCTAAGTGCAAATTCGACCTGGAAGTCTGCGGCGGTGTATTTGTCGACGAGCCTTGCGTTGTCGATGGTAACCTCGTTAGCGGCAGGACGTATCACGACCACGGCCGGTACGTCGGTGTCTGGATCAAGATGCTGATTGAGGCTCGTAGAGCGGCGAAACAAGCGAAGTTGAAATGATAGATTCGGCGGCTGGTTGGCGATTATGGCGACGAAACCTGTGAGAATGTCACGACGTGTATTTCTGAAACATGCCGCAGCGGCCGTTGCTGCGCCCTGTATTGTGCCGGGCTCCGCGCAGGGTGCCACCCCACCGAGCAGCCGGATTACATTGGGCCTTATCGGCCTGGGCAGTATGGGAATGCGTCACGTCAAGGGTTTTCTTCAGGAGGACGACTGCCGGATACTGGCGGTCTGCGACGTCGACGCGGCCCGGCGGATAGAGGCCGTGCAAGAAATAAACAGGCATTATGGAAATAGTGACTGCCGCCAGTACAACGACTTTCGGGAGTTGATTGCCCGCGATGACATTGACTCGCTTTGCATTTCCGTGCCGGACCATTGGCATTCAATCTGTGCCATCATGGGTATCCGCGCCGGCAAGGACATCTACGGTGAAAAGCCGCTGGCCCTTACCATTGCGGAAGGTCAGGCAATCGTCGAGGCGGTTCAGCGGTACAACTGCGTATGGCAAACCGGCAGTTGGCAGCGGTCAACTTCGCATTTTCGCTTTGCCTGTGAGCTGGTCCGAAACCGACGCATCGGCAAATTGCAGAGAGTCGAGGTCGGCATAGGCCACGGCTTTACGCCCGGTCCGGGAAAGCCTACGGTTTTTCAAATCGAGCCGCAGCCGGTTATGCCGGTCCCCGAGGGTTTTGACTACGAAATGTGGCTGGGGCCTGCACCGTGGGCGCCGTACACGGAGAAACGATGTCACTGGAACTTCCGATGGATTCTGGACTACTCGGGGGGCCAGGTCACCGACTGGGGCGCCCACCATATTGATATTGCGCATTGGGGGATGGACTGCGACCGGACGGGCCCGGTGGAAGTGGTCGGCAAGGGCATGTTTCCGGAAAATGGCCTGTGGGATGCGGCTGCTGATTATAATTTTCAGTGCGAATATGAAAACGGCGTCACCCTGTGCGTGGGCAGCAACAATCACTATCCGCAGGGCGTCAGATTCATAGGCCGAACCGGCTGGGTCCACGTGACACGTGCCGGGCTCGATGCCCATCCCAAGAGTCTTCTGCAGGAAAAAATCGGGCCGGAGGAAATACACCTGGCCAGGCCGTCTGGCAATGAGCGCCAGGGTCATCGCCGGGATTTTCTCGACTGTGTAAAAACGCGGGGGCGAACGATCTCGCCCGTTGAGGTCGCGCATCGGTCGGTTACCGTCGCTCACCTGGGCAACGTTGCAATGCTGCTGGGTAGAAAAATCCGATGGGACCCAAAAGCCCAGCAGATTATTGGCGATTCGGCTGCCAGCCGGATGCTCGCCCGAGCAATGCGCCCACCCTGGCACCTGCGAAAGGCGGATACTGTCAGGACCAAGATGGGATGATAGGGGAGAAATGATGTGGCGGTCAATCTTCCTTGCCTTGCTCCGGTCGGGCCGGTTCACTCGGTAGCATATTGACGACGCCATGTGCCTTCAGGTAATATCTGTGTCGTCTCCAGAGCGTGTAGCTATTTCTTTCGCTCAAGAGCGCGACAATACTGAGAATTAGGAAAGGCAAGTAAGATGCAAAAAGCGACGTGCAGCCTGAATTTGTTAAGCGGTATTGCCCTTTTGGGCTTTCTTTTAATCGGTGTCGGGCGTGCAGCCGAACAGCAGACGCCAACACAGGGCGTATTGAATCAATCGCCTAAAGGATTTGTGGCCCTTTTCAACGGCAAAGACCTGACCGGCTGGAAGGGTTTGGTCGGCGATCCCAAAACTCGTTCAAAGATGAGCCCGCAGGAGCTTGCCGATGCTCAAGCCAGGGCCGATGAGGCCATGCGCGCACACTGGAAGGTAGTCGACGGCGCTCTTTGTTTTGACGGCAAGGGGCACAGCCTGTGCACGGCAAAGGACTACGGCGATTTCGAGCTGCTGGTGGATTGGAAGATCGAAGGCGGCGGCGATAGCGGCATCTATCTGCGCGGCTCACCCCAGGTACAAATATGGGACCCGGCCAATAGGGGCGTCGGTGCACAGGTCGGCTCGGGCGGCCTGTACAACAATCAGAAAGGACCGAGTAAGCCCTTGAAGCTTGCCGATAAGCCGATCGGCCAATGGAATACGTTTCGAATTATTATGATCGGCGAGCTGGTGACTGTATGTCTGAATGACGTGCTGGTAGTGGACAACGTGGTCCTGGAGAACTACTGGGAGCGGGATAAGCCGATTTATCCCATCGGCCAGATAGAGCTACAGTCACACAGTAGTCCGCTGTACTTTAGAAACATATTCATCCGCGAGATTCCACGCCAAGGCGGCCAGAAGGCCCTTAGCGAAGAAGAAGAATCTGAGGGTTTTGTGCTGCTATTCAACGGCGAGGACCTGACCGGCTGGACAGGCAGCACCAAGGGCTACCTGGTCAAAGACGGCAAAATCATTCTCGATCCGAGGCTCGGCGGCGGGAACCTGTATACCGCAGGCCAATACAGTGATTTTGTCCTTCGTTTTGAGTTCAGGTTGACGCCCGGCGCAAACAACGGCCTGGCGATTCGCTCGCCGCTATCAGGCGACCCGGCGTATGTCGGCATGGAGATTCAGATATTGGACGATACTGCCGCCAAGTACAGCGGCCTGCGGCCCTACCAGTATCATGGCTCCATATATGGGGTGGTGCCCGCCAAACGCGGCTACCTCAAGCCTATCGGCCTGTGGAACGCCGAGGAGGTGACAGCCAAAGGTCCGCGTATCTCTGTAAAGCTAAATGGCACCGTCATTGTCGATGCAGACGTACTGCAAGCTAGTAAACCTAAGACGATTGACGGACGGGAGCATCCGGGACTTGAACGCCAAGAAGGCCATATTGGGTTTTGCGGACACGGCGACCCTATCGAATTTCGAAATATTCGCATCAAGCAATTTAAGTAGCGTTTAGCGTGTAGAGCCATGCGAAACAAAGAATATCGGCAAAACTCTGAATTTAGCGCTCACTGTTGTATCCACGGGGTGCATTCCGAGGCATCCAGGACGCCGATCAGCCGCCGAGGCTTTCTGGGCGGCCTTGCCGGCACGGCTGCGCTGGCCAGCCTGACGTCAGGCGCAACTTCACCAGCCAAAGTTGCTCCGCTGGAAGCGGTTTCTGCCGGGACGGCCTTGCCGAGCGGCGCCGCACTGCGGGTCAAACCCGTTCTTGTGTATCAGATTGAGAAACGGCAAGACAAGACAAGTTGGCGCAGCTATGGCGGCCTGCAAAGCCAGGCCAGTGTAGACGAAGAGGCCAGGACAATCGAGGCTGAATTGAAGAAACTGGCATCGCAGGCGGAGTTTCCCATCGAGGTCTTGCCCGTGGCCCGGGTGGATAACGATCAGAAAGCCGAAGAGGCGGCAGGGGCGGACTGCGACGTACTTTTGGTGTATCCGGCGGGCGGCTGGCAGGTATATAAGCTGGCTGCCTCCAAGACGCCGAACATAATGTTCTTGCGGCATAAGTCCGGTCATCACTATCTGTGGTATGAAATCGCACATTGGCGGTTCCTGCGCAGAAATGGCGACACCATCGAAGAGCCGAATATGGACGTTGACGACATCGTTGTCGACGATTACCAGGACATTCTCTGGCGGTTACGGGCGCTGTACGGGCTGAAAAATGCCAAAGGCACCAAAATGCTCGCCGTTGGAGGGCTGGCTGCCTATAGCGAACCGGGCCAGAAGCTCGGGCCCGCCCATGCAAAAGAAATCTGGAACTACGAGTTTGAAATCATCTCCGAGCCAGAATTCGCCCAGCAGTTAGCCAAGGCGCGAGCCGATAGAAACATCATGAAGCAGGTCGAGCGACAGACTGACGAACTACTCGCGCTGCCAAGCATCACTCTTGCGACCGAGCGAAAGTTCGTCGTCAACTCATTTCTGGCCTGGCGGGTCTGCAAGGAGCTGATGACGGAGGCCGGCGCGACAAATCTCGGCTTTGCCCACTGCATGGGAAGGTCCGTTATCGAGATGCTCGACACGCCTCCTTGCCTGGTATTAAGCCTGGCAAACGACGAAGGATATACCGCGTACTGTCACACCGATCTTACGCACACCCTGCCCGGTGTGCTGCTGCGTTGGATCGCGGGCAGGCCCACCTTTGTGTGCAATTCACATTTTCCGCACCACGGCATCTTCACGGTGGCTCATTGTGCCGCGCCCAGGAAGATGAACGGCAAGGATTACGAGCCTACCAGAATTATGACCCATTTCGAGTCGGACTACGGTGCGGCGACCAAGGTCCAGTACACCAAAGGCCAGGTCGTTACGGTCATCATCCCGAATCTACGCTGCACGAAGTGGCAGGGTTTCCGGGGTAGAATTCTTGACTCACCTTCTCATCCGGCCTGTCGTTCGCAAATCGACATAGCAATCGACGGTGATTTTTGCAAGCTGCTTGCCGAGATGCAGGGCTTCCACGTCCAGGTGTGTTACGGCGATTACCTCCGCGAGGTCGGCTATGCGCTGAAGAAGATAGGCGGGATCGAGTGGCAGAACTTTAGTTCGCTCGCGTGATCCGCATCGTCGGTCCGCTACGCCGAAGCGGCAGCAGCGAAGTCCCTTGATAGATATGTTTGCCCTTGTGCTCCGCTTTGATCTGACTATAATGGATTTGTTGGAAGATTGGCCGCACTATTAGCGGCCATTTACGTAGAAACACGGATACAGCCGATGAGCAATCGACCAGCTAAAGCCGAAGGCGGCAACAGGAAGAATATGAAATTCGAGGTTCGAGATTCACAACCTGTCCCGAGCCGGCCCCGTGAGAGGGCAACTGATCGGTCCGCTCCGCGGGCGGGGGATAATACTTCTGCGCAGGCAGAGGTCAGGGCGGGCTGGCTGCGTCGCAACGGCGCCAAGGCGGTCATCATTCTTGCTGCAATAGCGATATTGACCGCCATCGCAAAGATGCCGGCGAGAAAACGAGACGCCCCTCCGGGCGAAGTGCCGCCGGTGAACGTTACGGTCATGACGGTAACCTCTGAGGCGCTTGCCGATACGTTCGACCTGCCGGCGGTCGTCGAGCCGAACCAGGTTGTTAAAGTTGCCGCCGAAGTCGCAGGGCGCGTGGAGCGGCTCGGCGCAAAAGAAGGTAGCACGGTGCGCGCCGGGGACCTGCTTGTCCAGCTCAATGCGGACCTGGTGCGCCCCCAATTTGAGATTGCCAAGGCACAAGTCGAGCGGGACCAGATCGAGTTCGACCGCATTACGAGTCTGTTCAAGGAGAATGCCGCTCCTCGGCGTGACCTTGACAATGCCACCACGCAACTGACCATAAGTAAGGCCCAGCTTGATGAGGTCCGCGCCCGTCTGGAGCGCACACGCATCGTGGCGCCCATCGCCGGCGTGCTGAACGGCCTGCTCGTTGAGGAGGGCGAGTACGTTCAGGCCGGCACGTCGGTGGCCGAGCTGGTGGATACAGAAACGGCAAAGGTGGTGGTGCAAGTGCCGCAGCGCGATATTCCGTTCTTCGCTGCCGGCCAGGAGGCAAAGATTTTCGCCGATGTGAAAGGCCGGGAAGAGTCACTCGAAGGGGTCATCACTTTCATCAGCGAGCTGGCCGACCAGCAGACTCGGTCCACGCGATTGGAGATCACCGTGGACAACAGGAAACGGCTTCTACGAAGCGGTCAGATCGTGCGTGCCCGCCTGACGCGTCGGGTGCTGAAAGATGCTATCTTGATTCCGCTGCTGGCCGTGATCCCGATGGAGAACAGCAACGCCGTCTATGTCATCGATTCCTCAGAGGCGCAGCGGCGCGAAGTGGCCCTTGAAATCATCAAAGGTGATCGCGTCCTGGTGACGGAGGGTCTGTGGCCGGGTGACCGGCTGATCATCGCCGGCCATCGTTTTGTCGCCCCGGGACAGAAAGTGAATGTCGTCTCGGAGAGCAAATAGCTGCCATGCTGATCACAGACGTTGCCATCCGAAATCGGACCACCGTGGCCGTGCTGGGCCTGATCATCGTCCTGCTGGGCGGCTACAGCTATCTGTCACTGCCCCGTGAGGCGTTCCCGGACGTCCCCATACCGCACATCCTGGTCACCACCATGTATGAGGGTGTTTCGCCCCAGGACGTCGAGACATCCGTCACGATGAAGATCGAGAAGGAGCTCAGCGGAATCCGGGGCGTCAAGGAGGTCCGCTCCAGCAGCGCCGAGGGCCTGTCCATGATCGACGTGGAGTTTACGCCGGACGTGCCGACCGAGGTGGCGCTGCAGCGGGTCCGCGACCGCGTGGACATGGCCAAAGGCGAGCTTCCCAGAGATGCGGAAGACCCGGTCATCAAGGAGATCAACCTGGCCGAATTTCCCATCATGCTCATTAGCATCTCCGGTGACGTTTCGCCCGTTCAGCTCAAGGAGATCGCCGATGACCTGGAAGATGCACTCGAGACGGTTCCCGGGGTGCTCAAGGTGGAGGTGCTTGGTGCGCTGGAGCCGGAAATTCGGCTGGAATTTGATCCCGACAGGCTGGCCAGCTATAACCTGACGATTCCGGAGATTCTGGCCCTGATTCCTTCGGAGAACGTGAATATCTCTGCCGGCGGGCTGGAGACCGAGGGTACCAAGTTCAACGTTCGCATTCCCGCTGAGTTCGTCACGCCGCAGGACGTGGATCATCTGCTGCTGACCGTCAGAGGCGGCAAGCCCATCTATCTTGCGGACGTTGCCGCCGTACGAGCCACCTTCAAGGACCGCACCACCTATTCTCGCGTCAACGGGACCGCAAACGTCACCCTAAGCGTTCAGAAGCGCATCGGGGCCAACGTGGTGCATGTTTCCGACTACATCCGGGCGGTTCTGGACACCGCGCGGCAGCAGGTCCCCGGCGCCGTGACGTTCGACATCACCTTCGACATGTCCAAGTACATCCGCAACACGGTGGCCGACCTGGAAAACAACATCCTGGCCGCGCTGGTCCTGGTGACGCTCGTGCTGGTGCTGTTTTTAGGCTGGCGTTCGAGCACCATCGTGGCGCTTATCATACCGCTGAGCATGCTTATTACCTTTTTCCTGATCCAGATGCTCGGCTACACCCTGAACATGATCGTGCTTTTCAGCCTGGTTCTCGTGCTGGGCATGCTCGTGGATAATGCCATCGTCATCGTGGAGAATATCTACCGTCACATCCAGCTCGGCTACAGCCGCCTTGAGGCCGCCATCCTGGGGGCGCGCGAGGTTGCCTGGCCGGTCACTACCTCTACGCTCACCACCGTGGGCGCCTTTTTGCCGCTGATGTTCTGGCCCGGAATTATGGGCGACTTCATGAAGTATCTGCCTATCACGCTGTCTCTGGGCCTGCTGGCGTCACTGTTTGTGGCGCTTGTGTTCAGCCCGACCATTTGCTCCTTCTGGGCCGGTCATTCGGCCCAGCCGCATAGGAGGGACCACTGGTTCGTTCGGGCGTACCGTGGCATCCAACAAGTGGGGCTGCAGAACCCGGCTCTGACATTGTTTCTGGCGATGTGCCTGCTGGTGGGCCTGGTGGTCCTTTACATCAAGATCGGCCAGGGGACGCAGTTCTTCCCGGAAGGCGACCCTGAGCGGGCCATCATCAACGTCCGCGCGCCGCAGGGCACGAACATCCGCGAGACGGACCGCATCGTCCGCCTGATCGAGGACCGCATCGAGCCTTATAAGCCGTGGATCAAGCACATCGTTACCAACGTTGGCTCTTCGGGCGGCGGCCTGGACATCATGGCCAGCGCCGGCGGCCCACACCTGGCTAACATCTCGCTGATCTTCTATGACTTCGCCGAGCGGCAGCGCCCGTCCACGGAGATCATTGCCGGGGTTCGGAGGGATATCGCTGATATCGCCGGTGCTGAGATCAAGGTCGAGAAGGAGCGGAGAGGCCCGCCCACCGGCGCGCCCGTCGCCGTGCGCATTATCGGAGAAGACTTCAAGACGCTCGAGCAGCTCAGCGATCAGGCCCGGAGCATGATCGCCGATGTGCCGAACCTCGTCAACCTGCGCAGCGACCTGGAGGCCACCCGTCCCGAGCTGGCCTTTACCGTCAATCGCCGCGTCGCCATGCTGCTCGGCGTCAATACCGCCACCGTCGGCAACTTCCTGAAGATGGCGATCTTCGGGACTAAGGTCGGCACCTATCGTCAGTACGATGACGAGTACGACATCACCGTGCGTCTGCCGCTGGCCAACCGGACCAATATCGACGATCTTTACCGTCTGCAGATTCCTAACACCGCCGGCAACGCCGTGCCGCTCAACTCACTCGGCGAATTCAAGTACCAGGGCGGATTCGGCACCATCAACCGCGTCAATCAGAAGCGCGTAGTCACCCTTACGGCCGACACTGAGGGCCGCCTCAGCTCGTATGTACTCAAGGATGTGCAGTCGCGTCTGGCCACGCTCAAGCTACCTGCCGCCTACGCGATTCGCTACGCCGGCGAGAAAGAAACAGAAGATGAGTCGCGTGCTTTCTTAGGCAAGGCATTTGCCGTCTCGCTACTGCTGGTCACCTTGGTGCTGGTGGTGCAGTTTAACTCGCTGAAGGTCCCGCTGATCATCATGACCACGGTCATCCTCTCGCTCATCGGTGCGCTGACCGGGCTGCTGATCTGCGACTTGCCGTTCGGCATCATCATGACGGGGATAGGTGTTATCAGCCTGGCCGGCGTGGTGGTTAACAACGCCATCGTGCTGCTGGCCTACACGCGTCAGTTGCAGCAGCGGGGACTGGACCTGGTCTCGGCGGCGGCAGAGGCGGGCGTCACGCGCCTGCGGCCCGTGCTGCTGACAGCTACGACCACAATCATCGGCCTGATCCCCATGGCGACCGGCGTATCCTACGACTTTCACACCCTGAACTGGGCCACCAAGAGCGAGTCCAGCCAATGGTGGCGCAACATGGCGGTGGTCGTCATCTTTGGCCTGGGTTTCGCTACGATTCTGACGCTTGTGGTAGTGCCCTCGCTATACGTCATGCTCAGCCGCCTGTCCTACACGCTGCGATTCAAACCCCGCCCGGCGCTGGGCAGAGGCGCCCTGCGGACAGAGCCGCAACCACAGACACCGACCTGTTAGTTGTATGGACATCATCATACTCTGCCGCTGCTCCCGCGGCAGGCCTGTCTGCCGTGTCGGCACAGGCAGGCCCATCAGTCCAACCAAGATGGCATGGCTCGGCTTGACACTTGCTGGTCTTGTGGTAGTTGTCTCCTTCTGCATTGCTGGCCGACACATCGCCGAGCCCGATTTCAAATCCTATTTCCACTGGCCGCTGTTCGCCCTCGGCAATATATCCGCCATCACTCTATTCACAGGTGGTCTCTTGAGATCTTAGCCAAGATAGAATGGAAAGCCTCGCCCTGAGCCGATCGTACGATATTCCGAGATAAAAAGTCCCGCCAGCAAATATGTCTTTCTGGAGGAAGCCGACCCCCGAGGACGGAACATGGGCTCCTGGGTGATGCGCCCAAAAACAAGACAGTGGGGCGACCCATTTGCCATCTGGCACAGCAGAGCAAGAAGCTCGCTGGGCTGGGCGGATGGCCGCGCAGAAATGCACCGGATCCACACAATCACACCGGCAATTAGAACAGAGACAGCGATGACTCCCACCGTTAGGAGGCAATTGGAGGCGAAAAAGCTTTGGAGCCCAACAGATAAATATCCACCCGAACCTGTCCCCCACGGCCTTGCTCTGGCTATTGAATGTCCAGTAACTCAGAATAGCCCGAGAAATTTTGGCTTGGCCCCTTTATCTTCTAACAGTTTGATGATTTCTTTATTCTTGCCCCAAGAGGCTGCTTTCCATGGTGTAATCCCCTCCTTGTTCTGGATCAGCACATCGGCACCATTTTCAATCAATAGTCCAGCTACATCCCAATGCCTGAGCAGCAACGAAATAAGCAACGGGCTATTTCCATTTTCATCGACAGCGTTGATATTCGCTCCTTTGGCAAGGAGGAACTTAACTGCATCGAGTCGACCTGATTCTGTAGCTGACATCAGGGCATTAAAACCTGACTTGGGACTCACTTCCAAGTCAACACCCTTTTTGAAGAGCAGGTCCAGCACGAGCAAATCTCCATTGCATGCCGCGTAATGCAATGGTCCTAAGCCAAATGTGTTGCTCAGTGGGACATTGGCCCGTTGCTGAATGAGGAAAAGGGCAATGTCCGAGTGGCCGAAAAGCAGTGCTGCTATCAAAGCCGTGTTCCCACGCGCATCGACGGTGTCGATATCCGCCCCACTGCCTATCAAGTGTTGTGCTACTTGCAGATGGCCTGCCTGTGCAGCGGCCATCAAAGCCGTAGTCCCTGACTCTGTTCCTGCGTTGATATCCGCGCCTTTACCAAGAAGATCCTGAACCTTCTGTAGATCACCTTGATATGCCGCCCAGTGCAATTCAGTAAGCCCATAATGGTTCTGTGCCGTAGCAAGATCGCTTTTCTTGAGAGAGAGTTCGGGATATCGGGCATACCTGTCAATATGCTCCGGAGTCAGACCCTCTTCAATACGGTCCTCTTTAGTCTTATCGGGATACATCTGCAAAACATGATTCACCCAGCTTTCAGCAATTCTGCGATTATCCCCATAGGTGTAGTCA
>CAZPJZ010000039.1:0-11343 GCA_964586995.1 uncultured Pirellulales bacterium
CAGCGCAGGAATGGTCAGAAACGAGGGACCGACAATGCCGTATCATAGTGGGGCAATTTGCAGACCGGCAGATTGTTTTGTATATTCTATGTTGGAAGGACAGGATGCAACTGCGCTGAGGGAGAGTTGGAGGCTTTAGGACTGTAGACCGAGTCTACACGTCCGGTAATGTGCGTGAGGCGAATTCACGCAAAGGACTTTGCCGGAATGGATTCGCCTGCAGGAAACGCGAATGTGACTGCGTTCTCTTTGGAAATCTCATATAGGGCGCGCTATGAAAAGAAAGAAGATTTGGCTGTTGGCATCTGAGATCGCAGTGATAGTCGGTCTGGTGATCATCTGGACCGTCAAGTTAGAGCTGCTTGACCTAAAGAGTGTGAAGGCAGGAGTCCTCAGCCAAGTGGCACGATTGTACCCGGATAAGACCGGCGCATACGCCTTTCTGGGCAAACACTACCAGGCTTCCGGGCGGTCGAAAGAAGCGATCGAGGTCTGCCAGAGACTGGTCAGAATGAGGCCAAATGATGCTTCCGCCCATGTGTTGCTTGGTAATGCCTACCATGAAGCAAATCGTAACCAAGAGGCGATTGAGAACTACAGAGAAGCCATTAGATTGGACCCCCGCTGTTATGACGCCCACATAGGTCTTGGTGAGGCGTACGCCGGGCTCGGTGATCATCAGCAAGCCATCGAGTCTTTCCAGCAAGCTATAAGCATAAAACCGCAGTCCGCTCTTGCATACCTGGCTCTGGGCCTTGCCCTTTCTGACTCGGGTCGTTACGAAGAAGCGATGCAGGCCTTCAGGCAGGCCAAAGAGCTTGATCCGGATGTCACGGCAGTACAAGTGCTGTCCGGCAAGGCGTATCTCCAGGCGGGTCTGTACGAGCAAGCCATACAATGCTTTAAGGATTCTATGCTAACCGGCCAGGTTCATGCGCAAGCATATTTCAATCTCGGCAAGGCGTATCTTCAAGTCGGTGACCATGCCTTGGCTCTGGAACAGCAAAGGGCATTGGAAAAGCTGGACCCCCAGTTGGCCGGTGAGCTTCTTGAGCTTATCAAAAACCAGTAGTGTGCAAGCCTATTGCACTTTCGGGTGAATTCTGGTACCTTTAGAAAGGCACTCTCGGCATCGCCGGATCACCAAATCGGCAGAAATGCCGGACTAAAGAGCAAAGGGGTAACTGGACTTCAATATTTGCAGGACAAGAGAGTAGCAAGGATGGACATTATAGAAAGGTTTAGGGAGAAAATAAGGGGCAAAGGTTTCTCAGTTGTTTTGCCCGAGGGCAGAGACGAGCGAATAATCCAGGCTGCCAGAGCACTCAAAGACGAGGATATTGCGCAGCCCATCGTGCTGGGCAGATCCGAGCAGATTCAATCCTCCATCGAGAAAGCCGGTGTTGACCTCCACGGTATCACGACCATAAGCCCCAAAGAAAGTGACAGGCTTGGCTTTTACGCCGAAAAGTACGCGCGCCGGCGGCAGGGGATATCCACGGCTGTGGCAAAACGCATAGTTGCCAAGCCGCTGTTCTATGCCGGCATGATGCTGGCTTGCGGCGACGCTGATGCTGTCGTCGGCGGTGTCGCCAGCGCAACCGCAACTCTAATTCAAGCAGGCATATTAACCGTCGGGCTGCTTCCCGGAGTCAAGACGCCATCGAGCTACTTTCTCATGGTTGTTCCCAACTTTGGGGGTGAAACAGAGAGACTTTTTATCTATGCCGACTGTGCTCTTAACATCGACCCTACATCCGAACAGCTTGCAGATATTGCGTTGGCTTCGGCAGTGAGCGCAAGGCGGATTCTCGGCCAAGAGCCGCGTGTAGCTCTGCTGTCGTTCTCAACCAAGGGCAGCGCTTCGGGCCCGAGCGTGAGCAAGGTCAGAGACGCTGTCCGAATAGCCAAGGCCCGCGAGCCCAAGCTGGCTATTGACGGGGAGTTCCAGGCTGATGCGGCCATAGTGCCCAGAGTGGCCGCCAAGAAAGTCAAGGGCGACAGTGCCGTGGCAGGAAAGGCCAACGTCCTTATCTTTCCCGATCTTAACTCAGGAAACATCGCCTACAAGCTCACACAGTACCTGGCTGGGGCCCGCGCCATTGGGCCATTTATGCAGGGTTTTGCACAGCCGATCACGGACCTTTCGAGAGGAGCCACTGTAGCCGATATGGTCTCAGCGGTGATAGTAACCCTTGCGCAGTTGCCGGAACAAGCCAGTGTTACGACGAGAGAGCCGGAGCCTCAACTTCTAAAAGGATGACGTTGAAAATGAAAGTGCTCGTTATTAACGCAGGCAGCTCGTCGATCAAGTATCATTTATACATGATGCCGCAGGCAGAGGTTCTCGCCAGTGGTACCGTGGAAAGAATCGGTCAGGACACGTCGAGACTCCTTCACTTCTATTATGGCCAACCCTACACGCTCCAGACAAATGTCAATGATGTGGAGCAGGGGGTAGAACTCATATTAACGACTCTGGCCAGCGCAGAGACAGGAGTATTGCGCAGTATCTCTGAGATTGGAGCCGTGGGCCACAGGGTCGTTCACGGAGGCGAGGAATTTACCGGTTCTGTAATTGTTGATCGGAAGGTTATCGCCTCTATTGAGAAGTACGCCGACTTAGCTCCGCTGCATAACCCGCCGAACCTTGCGGGCATCCGAGCGGTACAAAGCAGACTGCCGCAGGTAAAACAGGTTGCGTGCTTCGACACTGCATTTCACGCCACCATCCCACAGGTTGCTTATATGTACGCTTTGCCCTATGAACTTTATGAGCAATATCACATTCGCCGGTATGGCTTCCACGGAATCTCGCACCGATATGTTGCTCGCCGGGCGGCGGCCCTGATGAACAGGGGAAAGTACGATATCAACGCCATTACCTGTCATCTCGGCAACGGCTGTTCCATTACGGCCGTAAGCAAGGGCAGGTCCATTGACACGTCTATGGGCTTTACTCCCTTGGAGGGCGTACCCATGGGGACACGCTCCGGCGACCTGGACCCGGCGATACTGTTCTATCTTGCTGAGAAAGGCTATGGTGCCGAAGCGCTGAAAGACCTTTGCAACAAGCACAGCGGGCTGCTGGGAATATCCGGCCTGTCCAATGATGTACGCACTCTTGTAGAGCAGGCCAATCGCGGTAATGCTCGGGCAAAGTTGGCCATCGATATCTTTTGCTACCGCATCCGCAAGTACATCGGGGCGTACACCGCTGTTTTGGAGCCTGTGGATGCCATGGTCTTCACCGGCGGGATAGGCGAAAACTGCGCCACATTGCGCCAGCAAATATGTAGCGGCATGGCCCACCTCGGTGTTGAACTCGATGAGGCGGCCAACAGCAGCGCCATCGCAAAAGAGTGCCAAATCGGTCCGCCTGTTAGCCCCCGCCTCCCGGCGGGGGTACCCCGGCCCGTGGCCGGGGCTAAGAACCAAGTCAATATCTTTGTGATTCCCACAAATGAGCAAGCCGCCATCGCCCACGATACCTATGAACTGACAAAGGAGAAAAGGCCCGTCCTTTGTGGCCCATGCTGTAATCATCCGGACGCTTGAGTTTTATCCACTTGATTTTCCGCCTCAAAAAGCGTAATATTGTTTTGGGTCTTCAATTCCGCTCGTGAGGATTGCGTTGTGAGTATGGCCAAACAAAAGGGATTCACGTTAATAGAGCTTCTGGTCGTAATTGCCATCATAGCTTTGTTGATGGCGATCTTGATCCCGGTTTTGAGCAGGGCGCGAGAACAAGGCAAGCGCGCAGCTTGCCTGCATAATCTCAGAGGGCTCGTTCTTGCCTGGCTGATGTATGTCGACGATAACGATGGTCGCTTGGTCAGGGGCCAAGCTGGAGATGACGGGTGGGTGAAGTTCCTTGGAACGCTGCCGAATGAAAGGCCTATCGAAGAACAATTGGATGCGATAAGAAAGGGACTTCTATTCACATATACCAGAATGACCGAACCATACCGATGTCCGGTTGCCGAGCGAAATGAAATGCGTACCTACAGTACCGTTCATGCCATGAATGGTCTGAAATTCACCGGAAGCGGCGATGTATATAAAAGACTATCCGAGATTAGAAGACCCGGTGAAAGATTGGTCTTTCTCGATGATTACGGCCAGGATTGGGATGCCTGCTGGGCCGTTTGGCAGACAAAACCGTCGTGGTGGAATCCGATCCCGATGCGCCACTATAAGGGTACGACTCTGGCGTTTGCCGAGGGACATTGCGAATGGTGGGGCTGGCGGGACCAACGCACGATCGATTATGGTAAAGAGCCATGGGCGGTCTCCGAATCCGGAGCAGGGATAGATAAAAATCAGCCGGGCAACGTTGATCTAATGAGATTGCAGAAAGCAGCATGGGGGAGCCTGGGGTACCAGCCGTGAAGAGCGTAATTTTGGCATCTTCCTCTGTGTCAGAATCTGATAGCATATAGTCTCTGGGATCTCTTTAACGTAGTTCTTGCTGAAGTGAGGATAGAAGAATGGAAAAGAAAAGCCAACTGGGAACGCTGGTCAGTGTGGTCGTGGTGCTTCTAGCCGCCTTGGCGGTTGGCGTTGGCATAAGGAAGGTTCGATTGCAGCAAGCCGAGCCTGAGCCGCCGGTCCCTACCCGGCGCTCGGCGGGGCGGCAGCCCGAGCCGGCAGTTGTGCGAGCAAAGGAGGATGCCAAGCCAGCGGCTCCGACCGAGCAGGACGAGGAGTTTCTGCTGTGGATGGGCGAGGAAACTGCCGGGGCGGAAGAAGCGCAGAGGCCGGTTGAGGAACAATCCGTGCCGCAAGAGGAGCCGCAGGCCGCTGTTGTGCAGGAACAGCCCGCGCCTCTGGAACAGCCCGGGCAGATGGCCCAGCCCTTCGGTGATTGGCGGAATATGTGGGGCGATTTAAATCTTACGGAAGAGGAGCAGGCCCGGCTCAGAGAGGGATTCGCGATGGCCATGCAGAGATGGCAGAACATGTCTGAACAGGATAGACAGGCCGAGGTGGCAAGAATGAGAGAAGGCTGGGAAAGGTGGCAGAATATGTCTGACCAAGAGAGGCAGCAGGTCATGCAGCGGATGCGCGAGCAGTTCGAAGAGTGGCGACGAAGCGGCCGAATAGAGCTTCCCATGCCCTCTTTGGATTGACAGGCTCTTGAGCCTTGTTCGCCTTGAATCTATAGCTTTGTCTGCCATAAAGTAGGATGGTACGAATATGACCGAGTCAGACGCTCCGAGGATATACGCCAGACATCTTGACCGACCACACGCTGGAATGGCTCAAGGATGCCAGAGACACCAACTGGCCCTTCTTCCTCTAATGAATCGTCGTGATTTCCTGCGCAATATGGCCTGCAGCAGCGCAGGGCTCATCATTCTGGCAAATAGCCGTTCAGTACGCGGTGCCCAAGCCAACGAGAAGCTGAACATTGCCGGTATTGGTGTCGGCGGTCGCGGCGCTGACGATGTCAATGGGGCGGCGAGCGAGAATATCGTCGCCTTGTGCGATGTTGACCAAAAACATGCGGCCCAGACCTTCGAGCGATACCCCCAGGCCAAACGTTACAAAGACTTCCGCAGAATGTTCGACGAGATGCACCGCCAGATTGATGCGGTGGTCATTGGCACACCCGACCATACACACGCCCCGGCGGGTGTGATGGCCATGAGGCTTGGTAAACACTGTTACTGCGAGAAACCGCTCACCCACAGCGTGTATGAAGCCCGCGTGATGGCGGAAGTTGCCCGCCAGAAGAAGCTCGTCACGCAGATGGGGACGCAAATCCACGCCGGCAGCAACTACCGTCGCGTGGTGGAGCTGGTACAGACAGGTGCCATCGGCACCGTGCGCGACGTCCATGTATGGCTGGGCGCGAGCTTCGACGGGCCGCCCAAACCGACAGGCATGTCGCAGCCCGACACCCCCGCTGACCGGCCTGTGGCGCCGGAGACGCTCGATTGGGACCTGTGGCTGGGGCCTGCATCCTACCGGCCTTACCACCCAGCTTACGCCCCGTTCGGATGGCGCTACTGGTGGAACTTCGCAAACGGCCAACTGGGCGACTTCTTCTGCCACTACTGCGATCTGGCCTTCTGGGCATTGAAATTGCGGCATCCGACCACCGTGGAAGCCGAGGGGCCCGTCCATCCTGAGAGCGCCGCTCGCTGGACAATCGCGCGGCAGGAATATCCCGCCCGCGGCGATTTGCCTGCGGTCACGTTGACTTGGTACAGCGGCGGCGGCTACCCGGCGTTTGTCAAAGAAAACAAGGTCCCGCAGTGGGCAAGTGCGGTCCTGTTCATCGGCTCGGAAGGGATGTTGATTGCCGATTACGGCCAACATCAGTTGTTGCCTCAAGAGAAGTTTGCAGACTTTAAGCGGCCCGATCCATTTATCCCGGAGTCTATCGGCCACCATCGAGAATGGGTCGAGGCCTGCAAGACGGGCGGGCCAACCACGTGTAATTTCGACTACTCCGGCGCACTGACCGAAGCTGCGCTGCTTTGCAACGTCGCGCTGCGTACGGGCAGGAAACTCACCTGGGACGCCAGGAACCTCAAGGCTGTCGGCTGCCCGCAAGCAGATGTGTTTATCCGGCGCCAATACCGCCAGGGATGGACACTTTAAGATCGCATTGACAAGCCGGGAGTTGGTGCGATTTCATCACACCCTACGTTCTAATTTGCCGGATGCTTGGCAACACCAATGATGCCGTCGGGCCACCGCTGCAGAGTAAGTGGATCATGTGCGGGTAGGATAATGTCCGCCAGCGAACGGCTCCGGGCCATTGCCTCGTGGCGCGCACGTTCGTCGGGACTGCGAATCGCCCGGCCCTTCTCGATGTTCTCATATTTGTACACAACATCGCCGGTGAGCACAACGGGTCCCATGTACGTGCGCACCAATACACCCTGGCTGCCGGGCGTATGGCAGCCAAGCGGAAACACCCGCACGCCGGGGACAATTTCCTTGTCCTCGACGAGCTGCAGTGCTTCCGGTCGTGCGGCCAGAGCTTCTCTCACGTCCGGCGCAAGGCGGTTCGCTGCACCCGGGCGCCGGGGCGTGTTCTCTTCATACTCCCGGCGATTGACAACCATCCGGGCCTTGGGAAAAGCATCAAAGTAATCGTAGTGGTCCGCATGAAGATGAGTGATGATCACGTCCTTAGCACGAATCTTCTCAATCGCTGCCTCACACTCCTTCAGATTGGAGAACACGCCGAGCGGGGCGTTACGTTCATAGTTGGCCAGTAATGAGATAGTGTCTCCGGTGAGCACGGCCCGCCCATGAGCGGTATTAACACAGTACGCCATCGAACCGGGAGTGTGTCCCCCGACCCAGAACGATTCGATACCTGGCAGAACCTGCTGGTCCTCCACCAGCACCAAACGCTGCCGGCACTGCGGATTATTCAGGAACTCGTGCATGATGCGGCCGTGTCCCCAGCTCGGGGCGCTCGTCGTGGCACCTTCCCATTCTTTCTTTCCGATGTAGACCTTGGCGTTGGTGTATAACAGCAAGTCGTCCACATGATCAAAGTGCAGATGGGTAATCAGGACGTGGCCGATGTCCTCCGGAGTAGGGTGGGCTTTCAGCCCACCGATCCTGATGGTGGGGCAAGCCCCACCCTACCAGTCTTATGCGGGCGTGCTCAAAATCGCCAGGCCTACGAGCAGAGTTATCAACCTGGAGGTACTCGTTTTTTCTGAGTTTGATGGGCTGTGTCTCATATCTATTAGTCTTCATAACGGCGGATGTGCGAGAAGTAGGGGGACTTACTCTTGTCATACATGAGCTTGCCGTTCACGAAGGTCAGCTCGACGAAGCTGTTATAGTGAAAGGGGTGTCCGTCCAGGACAATGATGTCTGCGTCTTTGCCCACCTGGAGGCTCCCGACGCGGTCTGCAATGCCGAGTATCTCGGCGGACGTTTGCGTGATTGCCTCCAGAGCCGTTTGCTCATCCAGCCCGCCACTAACGGCAAAGGCGGCCTCCATCGGCAGGGTCATCAGGTCGCGGCCGGCTATACCCCAGGTGGCAAAGGCGGGCATCGCCGGTACAATGGCGAATTTGACGCCGGCCTTTTTCAAGATGGCGGCGTTCTCCACATTCGAGCCGGATGGGTGCGAAATCTGTTCGTTGGGCCGGCTCTTTACACGCGGGGTGATGACCAACGCCACGTTTCTTCTGGCAATTTCCTCGGCGATGGTCCATGCCTCGACGGCATCGTCGATGATGAGCGGGAACGGGAATTCGTCCAGTAGCTCCAGCAGGGCCAGAATCTCGCTGGCGGTGGTTGCAGACAGCCGGGCGGACCTCTCCTGTTGCAGCAGACGAATGTACGGGTCGATGCCGGAAGGCTTTTTCGGGGCCTCGGCCCCGCCCGGCGCCGGGCGGGGCTGCCGCAGGTACTCTTTTGCCTGGCGCATCTTCAATATAAAGTCGGTTTTCTGCATCCACCGCCCGGCGCCGATATCGAGATTCTCCACGACGGGTTCTTTTACCAGCATGCTTTGCAGGTCACCGTAGGTAGGCTTGATGACGGCGTTGGTGCCACCGAGGGCTTCGCGGCCTGAAGGCCCGCGTCCGCTAACAAAGATAGAGGTGACGCCCGATGCCAGGGCCAGCGAGATGCTGTAATTAAACGGATCAAGCGACTCGGCAATCTTCTCAGAGGCCGAGTCAACCGCCGGCATGGATAGTGTCGTGGCGGCGACCAGCCCCGGCATTACGATCTTGCCGGTGGCATCGATGACATTCGCGTCCTTGGGGATATCAAGGCCCTGGCCGATCTGTAATATCTTTCCGTCCTTGATTAGGATCGTGCCGTCCTTGATGACGCCGCTGGTAATGGTGTAGAGGTCGCCGCCCTTAATAGCCGTTATCTTGTCGTCGGCAGAGAGAGTCTGAGCAACGCACAGCGCAAGCGCGATGGCGACCATTCCGTTCCGCCTGTTAGCCCCCGCCTCCCGGCGGGGGTACCCCGGCCCGTGACCGGGGCTAAAAACCGTGTCCTGGGGAGAATTTCGAATTTCGAATTTAGAATTTTTCATTGGGTCTTCCCCCACGGATTCTCGTATACGATTCTGCCTTCGAGCATGACCTTGTCAATTATGGTAGTCACGTCAAGCACATCGCCGTCGAGGATAAGCAGGTTGGCGTCCTTGCCTTTCTGGAGGCTTCCGAGGCGGTAATCCACGCCCAGAGCTTCGGCGGGATGTATGGTCATGGCTTTCTTGGCGGTCTCCTTATCGAGACCATACTTGACCAGCTCCGCCATCTCTCGCCGGAAGTCCTCATGCGCGTCGATCCCCGTGGAGACGGGCATGCAGGCAATCTTGACGCCCGCTTTGGCCAGGATGTCCGGCACGTTGATGCGATTGCGAGTAAACTCCTCGAAGTCGATGGTGGCCCGTACAACAACCGGCGCCTTAGTCTTGGCGAGTTGAGCCGCGACGCGGTAGTTCTCTGAGCCGACAACAAGGGCCAGCTTCATTTTGTCGTAGCCTTTAAGCAACTCCAGCAGGTGCACGGTATCGGCCGCCCGGGCGCAGGTTATGAACGTAGGAATCTCACCCTGCAGGGATCTGGACAGCGGTGCTATCTCGGGGTCGTCCGAATTCTGTTTGCCTTTCGCTGATTCGAGCGCCTTGTTAATAAGGCCTTTGACTTTGTCATTAGCCTCGAACTCGATCCACAAGAAACTCGATTCGGCAACAAGCATCTCTTTGCGAGATTTCCCCACTGGCCTGATGATGGCGCCCTGACCGGTGATGCCTCGACCTCTCGGAACCAGGCTGAGCGTGGTAAAGCCGGCTTGCAAGGCTCGCTGGTACTCGTGCTGGTGCGGGTAAAGCTCGTCTGCGATGCGATAATGCGGATGCGATGCGGGGCCGCCCGACTGAGGCGCGGACAGGCCGATGACCGACACGGGACTGACCAGGCCCGGAAAGACGGTTTTGTCGCCGGCGTCGATGAGCGTGGCGGTACCCGGGATTTCTATGCCGGCACCGATCTGGCTGATCTTGGTACCGCGAATCAGGATCACGCCGTTTTCAATCACGCCGTCCGTGACGGTGTCAATGCGGTCGGCCTTGATGGCGGTGATCTGCCCGGCCGCCGCCGTGCAAAACAATCCCACTATCACGCAGGATACGATGTATCTACCGATATCCCTCATAATTTCGATTCCTTTTGATCTGCTGTCGGGGTTTTGTCCGTGACCGCAAGGCCGGCACCTTTTCGCCGGTACGCAATTTTGCCGTTGACCAGGACCAGGTCAACCGGCGCGGTGACGTCGAGGAGCGTTCCTTTCTTAATGACGATGTCGGCGTCTTTTCCGACTTCAAGTGAGCCGACCCGGTTGTCAATGCCGAGGGCCTTGGCCGAGTTGATGGTGATGGCCTTCATGGCCGTCAGGTCGTCCACTCCGAGCCGGGCGGTCATCGCGGCCTGAAAGAACAATTCCTCCTGCGGCGCGATAAAGTGGTCCCACCCGACCGCGTCGGTGTTGATTGACAGGTTCTTCAGACCGCGTTTGCGGTATTCGACGCCCATGCCGTGGAGGCGTCCGTCGCGTTCGGCGCCCCAGGTGAAGTCGAGCACGCGGGGGCCGATGTTGATATACACGTTTTCTCGCTTGCTGGCCTCGTGCCCGACTGTATATCCACCGCCGGCGGTATGGGTGGCAATGACCTTCAGCTTATTCTCGTCGTTAAACATACGGATGGTTTGCATGACGCCCCAGCATTCGTAGGTGTGGACAATGGTCGGGATATTGCCTTCGAAGACCTGGCGCATCTTCTCCAGCTCCGGCTTGTACGTCGGTTTCTCTGCGGTCTTGCCCTGCTCGTATGCCTGCCATGCACCGGTATAATCCTTGGCCTCTTGGAGTATGTATCGCATCATCCAGGACATGCCCATGCGGGTTCTACCGAGGTCGCCTCCTCGCCGTTCGGGATTATACGCCTGGGTCATTTTCATGGCGCCCAATTCTCTAACGACCATCTCTTCAGGGCTCGAGCCATACGTCTTTATGATGACGGTGAAGCCGCCGAGGTTTGTTCCACTGCCGGGCATCGTGTGGACGGTGGTGACACCGCCGGCGACGGCTTTCTGGACGGCGATGTCTTCCGGATTGACACAGTCCGAAAGAGGCAACTCCGGATTGAGCGGCATGACCATGTCGTTAAAGCCACCTTCGGTGCCGATATGACTGTGGGCTTCCACTATGCCGGGCATCACCCATCGGTCGGATGCGTCGATGATAATATAACCCTGCGGCACGTTGACATCTGCTGCAGAGCCGATGGCTTCGATCTTACCGTCACTTACCAGGATGATGCCGTGGTTAATGACC